>NZ_JAJSZC010000006.1:0-78476 GCF_036815105.1 Streptomyces sp. IBSBF 3136 | reverse complement strand
GGGGGGGGGGGGGGGGGGGGGGGGGGGGGTTCGCGAAGTGGTTTTGCGGGGTGAGATGAGGTGGAGGTGCGGGCCGAGCGCACTACTCACCCGTAGAAGATAGGAGACAGCCGCAAGAACGCGTCGAAGGAGGTGCCGGAAGCCCGGCGAAAGCCACAGCGGTCGGCGCGGCGCCGGCGCTCAGGTCGGCAGACCGGGCAGGCAACGACGCATCCGCCGGCGACGAGGATCGCGCAGGGCCGCGGGAGGAGGGGCGGTGGGGTCAGAAAACTCCACCGGAGACACCGCGGGAGGAAACAGGCCCACCGGGCCGGTCGTCCTCACCATCCCCATGCTCCTCGGCGTCACCGTCCCCATCACCGTCATCACCACCACGGTCGCCCTGCTTCGCTACGCCCCTGCCTCCCCCGACTCCGCTGTCGCTGGGCCTGCGCTCGATGAGCTGCTTGACGAGCCGAACGAGTTCGGCGGGCTCGAAGGGCTTGGCGAGGAAGGCGTCGACGCCGACGTCGAGCCCGGTCTCGACCTCCTGCTGGGTACAGGCGCTGATGATGGCGAGAGGAAGGTGATGGGTACGCGGATCGGCACGAAGCCGAGCGGCGGTCCGGAGCCCGTCAAGACGAGGCATGACGACGTCGAGGGTGACGACATCGGGTCGCACTTGATGCACGACATCGAGACACTCGGCACCATCGGTCGCGGTCACGACCTCAAGCCCCTCCAGCTCGAGGTTGACCCTGATCAGCTGCCGGATGACCTTGTTGTCGTCGACAACAAGCACCCGACCCGACGCGCCTGGCACAACTCGAGAGTAGGTCCGGACCGGCCACCGCGTCCGGGTTTTCCCCACTTCCAACCCCCGCGGGGGACGCACCCCGACCCGACCCCGGGAAACCTGTTCCTGATCACCCCAGAAGACCTGCTAGGGTTCTACACGTCGCCGCGAGCAAGCAGCTCAGCGCCCGACACGCCCCCGTAGCTCAGGGGATAGAGCAACGGCCTCCGGAGCCGTGTGCGCAGGTTCGAATCCTGCCGGGGGCACCCAGTATGAGGTGCCCAAAGACCCCGTCACCAGCGGAAACGCTGAGGCCGGGGTCTTCGCGTATGTGCAGGCATGTGCGGCCCGGAGCGGCCGTATGCCGGGGTCTGTGGACGAGGCGTGGACGGGATCTTGAGGCGTCTGCCCAGGTCAGCCCCGACAAACGGCAAGGCCCCGGGACAAGTCCAGGGGCCTGAGGGTCGGTTCATCGGCGGTGCCCCGCAGTAGCCGATCTCGGTCGGCTGACCGTCGCGGTAGAGCACAGTGCAGTGGCCGCGCCTTGAGGGCAGAAAACAGTCCCCAGTAGTACTGCTCGTGTCCTGAAGCTTCAGCCGTCACTGTTGCCTCGGTATCGCGCCGGCTTGCTGGGGGCCTGAACCACATCCTGTCCAAGTCACCAGCCGGCTAGACGTCCTCATCGACTTTGCAACTCTTTCGGTGTTATGGCCTACTCATCACGATGCACGCCAGATGGCATAAGTCAATAGCCTTTCGGTAGGTTTCGAGGGAAACCTCTCGCGATCACCTGCGACTGCGGCATCCGGCTCGTCCGCGGGTCGACGGGGAGCCGGTCGCGGCCGAGCGATTACCCAGCAGGTCAGCCCATCTAACTGACGAAGGGGCCTGCGCATGCGCATCGCCGCGTCAGGCCAGGTTGCTCTCCTAGGAGCTGCCTTGGGCGCGGTCACAGCCCGGCGTGCCAGTCCCGCTCCAGATCGCCTGGGTCGAATACGCTGCGAAGACGTCCGACCTGGCGGCCTCGACAACGCGGATGCGCGGGAAAGCCGCCCGGTATCGGCTCTTCACGTAGGCCGGGACGGCGCAGCTGCCGGATGCGGAAGGGGTGTGGCATGAGATCCCCGAGCGTGCACCTACGGGAGATCACCGACGACAACCGCGATGCCGTCCGTGCCCTCCGCGTCCGACGTGACCAGAAGCAATTCGTCGCCTCCGTGTCCCACTCCCTCAAGGAGGCGGCGAAGAAACCGGAGGCCAATCCCTGGTACCGCGCCGTGTACCGCGGCGATGAGCCAGTCGGCTTCGTGATGCTGTCGTGGAAACCGCCGGCCGGTCCATACAAAGGGCGACACTTCCTCTGGCGCCTCCTCGTCGACAAGCGGTACCAGGGGCGAGGGATCGGCCGAGAGGCGCTCACGCAGGTCGCCACCCTGGTGCGCGCGGACGGCGCCACCGAGCTGCTGACCAGCTACGAGCCCGGCGACGGCGAGCCGTGGCCCTTCTACCAGAAGTTCGGGTTCGAGCCCACCGGGGAGATCGACGACGGCGAGATCGTTCTGCGACTCACCTTCCCCGCTCGGTGAGCTGTTTACGGAATCACGGACAGGTTTGACCTGAGGTGGTCACACCACTAAAGGCTGATGGGCACCCGGAAGTCGATGCCCGCCAGCTGCACGTCCGCCCCAAGTAACCGTTACCCCGCATCTGGCCATTCCTCCGGAGACTCTGGCGGTTCCGGGTCCACCTGCAACTGCCGCTCCACATGCCGCCCGTTCTCCCCTCGCAGCATCGTCAACCACGGCCAAAGGTCGGGTAGCCGTTGTGCCGAGCAGGCCAGCCGGTGCGCGATACGGCACCGTTGACAGGGATCTGGCGGACACACGCCGTAGACGGTGGCGCGACCGTCGGAGAGCTCGATCCACCGATGCTCCGCCGGCACCGTCTGGGCCAGTGGAGCCGTGTATGCAGGTTCGAATCCTGCCGGGAGCACCCGGCATGAGGTGCCCAAAGACCCCCGTCACCAGCGGAAACGGGCATCACCGCAGGTGAAGCCACCCGCTGAAGCCAGACAGGCCTGCTTCTCGCTATCTTCGTCCCGGTCTCAGACCATGCTGCGGACGGCGAGCATGACCGACGGGATGTCGTGCTCTCTACAGTCGCGGCCAGCAGCCGGTGGGTCAGCGAATGGACGAGTTGGGGGGACCTCGTGGATGTGACCACGCTTGCAGTCACGCTCATCAGCGTCGGAGGAACACTGGGCGGAACTCTGGGTGGGGCAGTACTCAGCCAGCGCGCTAGTAGGGAGCAAGACGAGCGTGCTGATCGTGAACGGGAACGGGACCGACGCGAGCAAATACTGCAAACCAAGCGCAATCTCTACGCCGATTTGAACACGACGGCGCGCGCGTACCGTGTCGCTGCCCGAGACGCCGTCCAGGCAGCCGAGCGCGGTGAAAACAGCGAACCGGCGGTTCTCGACGCTGCTAAGGAAGCCTGGGCCGACCAGTACTCTCACGCGCAGATGGCGCTGACGAAGGACGTCCTGGAAGTAGCCTCAAAGCTAAACAGGGCACTTGGAGTCGGCTACTCAGTCGTCAAGCAGTTGCCCAGCAGTCCTGACCACAACGAAGCTTATAAGCGGGCGAAGGCATGGTTCAGCGGCCCGCTTTCCGATGGTGTGTGGCTGCTACGGGTCACCCTGCGACATGATCTCGGTGTTGAGGTCGACCCCCACTTCCAGCAGACTCGCAGGCAAATGCTCACGGCGCTCAATAGCGCGAGGGGAAATCTTGAGCGCCTGCTCGACGCAGAGCGCAACCAGGGCGCCGGTTCTCGTTGACGCGTTGTGCAAACGACGAGGCCCCTGGCAGTGCCAAGGGCCTCAGACACGTTCGAGCGAATTCACTCGTACTCGCGGAGCAGGTCCTCGATGCGCCGGTTGGCGACGTCCTGCCGTCCGTCGAGGCACTTCGCGTAACGGGTCAGCAGGACCTCAACGCTGTTGCCGGCGCGCTCGGCAACCTCGGTGGGATCCACTCCGGCATTGAGCCACGTCGACAGCGCCGAGTGCCGAAGGTCGTACGGCCTGCTCGCGAGTGGCGAGGCCGCGACAGTCGGCGGAAGCGCCAGGAGCCGAGCCTCCTGCCACACTCGGTAGTAGGTCGAGGACGGGACGACCGAACCCTTCTCACTGAAGAAGAGCCGCCCGTCTTCCGCCGTGCCGAACGTGGCCAGGTGCTCGCGCAGCACGGCGACGAGCTGGGGCGGCATGGGTACACGCCGAACGTCCTCGCTCGGTCGATTCTTGAGCCCGCGGTCGTCGTGGGTCTCCCCCGAGTCCGTCCACTGCTTGCCGACCGAAGGACGGGTTCGGTGGAGCAGCGCCGATCCCCAGCCTTGCTTGGGGAGGACGAGGTCAGTCTCGACCAGGCCGACCGCCTCAGCGGGCCGGAGGCCACCGAAGTACATAGCCGCGAACAGTCCGACGAGGCGCCGGCCGCGAGCACGCCGGTAGCCGCCCACGTAGGACACCGCCGCCAAGAGGTTGCGTGCCTGCTCCGGATTGGCGACAACGCGCGGATCGACCTGGTTCGAGACCTTCGGCTTCTGCCAGCGAACCGCCGTGATCGGATTCTCACGAAGCTCCCCCAGGTCGACCGCGTAGTTAGCGGCGTTGACGAGAGTCCGCCGCTTCCGCCGCACGGTTTCGGCGGCTGCCGCGGTGCCGTCGAGCTTCAGCTTCAGCCCGTCGAGCACCGCACGGGCAGTTGCCGGTTCGGCGAGATCCGCAAGCGGCCGACAGGCCTTTGCCACCCAGTGCAGAACGTTCCGAACGTTATCCGGAACCTCCCGGTCTTTGGGCCCTGGAAGCACGAAGGCCCAGTTGCGTAAGGCCTTACGGATCTCCTCATCGGACGGCCGCCCTGCCCGCTCCAGGAGAAGTTCCATGGTCACGCTGGTAAGAGATTCGTTGATGCCGTCGCGCGTATTGGGCGCAGCATGGGGCCACTTCATCGCGAGGTACTTGAGGGCGAAGTCGTACCAGGACAACGGCGACTTCTTCTGTTCCATCGAAGCCGGAAGACCAGTCTCCGTATCGAATTCTTCGCCGCCCCGCATGGCACTCATGAGCTTCGCTCGGTAGTGATCAGCGAGCGCCTTGGTACGGAACGAGTCCGAGAAGACGTTGCCCGCGACAGACCAGCGCACTCCGTACGACGGCGTCTTGGTGTCCCGCTTACGTACGCCCCAGACCTTGACATCGAGAGACTTTACGCAGCCTCCTCCAGCTGTCGGAGCCACGAGGCGAAGTCACTACGCCAGACCCGAAGCTCGCCGTTGGGGAGCTTGAACGCGGCCGGCCCCTGTCCCAGCTCGCGCCAGCGGTAAAACGTCCGTCGAGAAACGCCGCCCAGTTCGGCCAGGACTTGGCGAACAGTCATCAGTTCGTCGCGGCGGGCGTCCATGTCGGTTCTCCTTCCGTTCCGGGGGCCGGTTCGAGGGATTCGGCAAGCCAGGCTTCGGCGCTCGACAGGCCGGTGCCGGCGAAGACCCAGTGCGCGAGGACGAGCGTGGTCTCGCCGTCCTGCGGGATGGGCGGTGCAGCTTGGGCCCGGCGCCAGTCGGCGCGGGCATCGCGGAGGGCGCCGAGGGTGGTGGAGTAGCGTCGGGACTTCGTGGAGAAGTGACCGCGGAAGCCGAGCATGTGAGCCCAGGCCCGCAGGCGGAGCTCTGCCAGTTCGGCACGGGCGCCCAAGGTCCAAGCGGTGCGGATCATCCGCCGTGAGTGTTCGCTGATCTGGACCTGCGCCAGCTCAGCCAGGAACTTGATAGGCCGGTCCAGAGTGCCGGTCGCGGTCTCTGCTCCCTTGGTGGCGTACTTGGCGATGTACGCCGCTACGGCCCGCTCGGTCAGCTCCTGGCCGTCGTCGACGTCAGCGGATCGGATCGTGCGGACGTCGAGCTGACGGCCGAAGACGAAGGTATGGGACCGTCCATCGATCACCGGCCCGCCGACACGCGCCGTGGTGGCAGCTGCTCGAACGGCATCGGTCAGCAGCTCGGCGGTGGCCCATGAGGGAGGAGCGGAGTCGCCACCCTCGGGACCGTCAAGGCGGATCACTGCGTGGAAGTGGACGGCACCGCGCTTCTGGTACTCGGCCACCTTCGCGAAGGAGATCCGGGCGTGGTGCCGGAATGCTCGCTGAGTGAGGCCGGCCCGCTTGGCGACCTCCCGGCGGAGGGAGATCGAGAATCGCCGCCACAGTGCCCCTGCGTGCGCATTCCACAGCACGGCCGCCTCGTAGTCGTAGGAGTCGAGGTCGAGTGGCGTCCCTAGGACGGCGTCACCTTCCTCGTGCCGGATGCCGCAACGGCAGTTCCGGCCGCCGGAGGGTCGGTTGTGGACCGGGCCGAAGCTCGGGGCGGTGAAGGTGGCAAAGACGCGCGGGTGTGTGCCTACCCTCTCCGGGGTGCCTTTGCCACCGCGGAGTCCGGCGGTGATCAGGTGGTAGGTGTCGCGACGGTATGTCTCGGCGCAGGCCGCGCACCGGGTGGCGCGGCGGTTGTTGCAGCGGACGAGGAGCTGACCGGCGGGCAGGGCCGAGGAGTCCAGGTGGTGGAGGACGCGGCCGATTTCGCCGGTCGTCTGGTCCACCGCATGTTCGGTGCGGTGGCCGTCGAGGCGTACCGGGCGGGTACAGCCACCCAGTCCGGACAGTTGGCGGGCCAGTTCGGGCATGGTGCCGAGGGAGGCCAGCATGGAGAGTTCCGCCAGCGGCGGAGTCTGCCGGGAGATGATGGGAGTTCCTTTCGGCTGTTCCGACGGTTGAGAGGGACGGCCCCGGGGCGGCGGGATGCTTGGCGGCTTGTTGCCGCCCCGGCGGCCGGTCAGCGCTTGTTGGCGCTGCTGACGAGGGAGCGCAGGATCACGGCGGCGATGGCCACGGACACGGCCGAGACGGCGACTGCCGCCAGGAGCGCGGTGAGCACGATTCCGACGACGACCACGGCGGCGACCGCGCCGACACCGACGCTCAAGAACGGGGTGGCCGAGCGGCCGGCCGAGGAGGGCGGGACCCGCGTCGGTTGAGGCGCGATGGCGGTCGTCGGCAGGGTCGGGATGTCGGGCAGCTTGGGACGGAGCACGGCGTACCTCCTTGTCACTTGTGGGTGCTGTCGACGACGCCGACACCGGAGCGAGTGCCGGACTCGATGGCGGGGGCGAGGAAGGTGTGCGAGAGCCAGAAGCCGAACAGCGCGATCGCGACGGCGACCCAGAGCCGCACACCGAGAAACTTGATCGCGGCCCAGGTGATGACGCCCAGGACGAAGACGAGCGGCAGTGAGACGGTCACGGGAGCTCCCTCAGCGGACGGCGCAGCGGTGGGTCCGGGCGGCCAGCTCGGCGGCGGCACGGCTGTCGTAGTCAGTGGCGAAGCCGCAGCGAGGAGCCGTGCAGGCTGCGGTGTGCTTCTCACGACCCCGGCCGTCGTAGTAGGTGGCAACCTGAACAGGCCCTATGCGGGTGACGTTGCGGAAGCGGCGATTGGTGGTCATCAACGGGTCTCCTTCGGGTTGACGCCGGTGAAGTCGGTGGCGTGCTCGGCCAGCCAGCGCAAGATCTCGTCGCCCTCGTAGCTGTCGGCGGCGAGGATCACCGGCTCGGCGATGAGCACGGCTTCGGTGAGGCGGTTCTGTCGGGTCAGCTCGGCGGCGCGTTGCAGCGCGCGGAGCGTGGACGGGCGCACGGTGGAGAGTCCTCCGGGTCAGGTGAGTTGGGTGGCGATGGCTTCGGCCAGCGGCAGCGGAACGCCGAGCCGGGCTCGAAGGGTTGAGATGTCGATCGGTGTTCCGGTCCGGGTGCGGTGTTCGTCGGCGACCTTGCGCGCGAGTGTGATGAGCGCCGGCGGAACCGCAGAAGCGGAGGGCGGAGCCGGTTCCGGCTCTGCAGCGGGCAATTGAGGGGCAGAGGCGGAAGCTTCTGGTGCCATGGGATCCGTGGCCGACTCGCGCCCCTCCGCCCGGGTGACGGAGGTTGCACCGTGAGCGAGCAGCGTTCCGCCAAGGAAGGCGACCGCGGGCCATCCGGCTACGAGGATGCGCAGCCAGGCCGGTACGGCGCCCAGGTCGAGCAGCCCGGCCGTGGAGACATTGGCGCCGAGCGAGGCCGTCAGGGCGACAAGGAACCAGCACCAGCCGGCTGCTTTCGCCCCACCGCACCGGAGCCGCCGCCAGGCAGCCACGAGAAGCAGGTCGACGGAGACCGGGTAGGCCCATGCCTTCCATCCGTGCTGTCCGGCGGCCGAGGCCAGATCGTGCAGGTGGGCGAAGGACAGCGCGGCGGCGATTGCCGCTTGGACGAGTACGGCGTCGAGACGGATGGGCAGGGCACGCACGGCGCGACTCCTTCCGGTTCCAGGCATGGAGGGGGTAGGGACTTGGCACGAGATGCCGTGCTAGCCCTGGGAGTGAGTGCGGTTACTCGGTGACCGGACTAGCTGTGGCCACGGAGTCAGGCTCCGCACCTGGCAGTGGCGGCACGAAGGGCCGGAAGGGATTGAGCGCCGGGACGTCAGGCGCGAGGTGAGCCGTCGCACGACAGGTGGCCGCAGCGTCGGCTAGGGAGAGATAGGGAGTACGGATGCGGGACCAGCCGCCGGAGGTGTCGCCGACGACCGCCAGGCCGGGCAGCTCGGGAGCGATGGCGCAGGACGCTTGGACTGCCTCAGGAGCGATGTCGCCAAGCGCCATCTTCGCCGAAGCTTCGTCGTTCACGCGGTGGCAGACACGACCAGTGAGTTGCGCTCGGAGCATGGTCGCGCCTTTGCCGAGTTCGGCACCGAAGCGCTGCCCGCAGACTTCGAGGTAGATGCCGGCGGCCCGGCCGAGTTGGGCGAGCCGGATGAGCTGGGTGACCATCTCATCCCGCCGTTCCTCCTCCTTCCGCGTGGCGACCATGAAGAGCTCGGCAATCTCGTCGATGACGAGCACTAGCGGAGCGGGGCGTTCGTCCTCCGGCAGTCCCCAGATGTCCGATGTGATCAGCTCTTCAGCTGTGCCAGGCTTGATGCCCTGTCGCGTCTTGATCAGGTCGTATCGGTCCTCCATTTCTTTGACGAGCACGGGTAGCAGCTCAGCCGCTTGATCCGGGTCGGTTGCCAGGGCGGAGAGCCGTGGCGCGAAAGGCGCCAGCTCGACCCCACGCTTGCAGTCGATGCCGACCAGGACGACCGGCTGACTAGCCAGCCCGGTCACCAGGTTCCGCAGGTACATGGACTTGCCCGAAAGCGTGGCACCGAGCACAAGCTCATGCGGAACGGTCCGGTAGTCCCGCACGAAGGCGGTCGCGTCTTCCCGTAACGCCACGGGCACCTCAAGCGGGCGACTGCCGGAGCGACGGGGCATCCTCACCTTCCGCAGGACGTCGAAGCCGACGAGCCGCAACTCGACGACACCCGGCTTCACGTCCCGCACATGAACTGCGTGGACGCCCCAGGCATGCCGAAGTCGTTCGGCCGAAGCAGCCACGTCCGCCGGCTCCTGTCCAGGAACCAGCCGGAGCCGCATGCGTAGACCAGTCGATGTAGGCCGGATGATGCCCCGACGAGGAGGCACCGGCCGCACCTCCCGGCGGGTGGTCGCCCGAACAGCCAGAGCCCGCCACCGGGACGGCTCCACGGCCAGGCCGCAGGCGTCCATGGTCGAGGAGTACGAGGCCAGCAGCCGGGCCACCGAGAGCGGCAGCCCGACCGTGGACCAGTACGCCGCCGGGGAGGCGTGCCGGGCGTAGGCGGCGCCGCCTATCACGGCGAGCGGGCTGCCCAGCTCCGCCAACGTCACCAGGTCCGTCACAGCGATCAGCCCGCCTGGGCCATCGGGAAGGCACCCGGAGCGATGGCGGTCGCCCGGTAGGCGATCCCGTGTCGCTCCTGGCCGTTGAACACGCTCTGCCACGGCCGCGCCACCAGGCCCGGAAGCGAGACCGGTGCCCCGACGGTCAGGCCCTCGGTCACTCCGCTTGTCGGAACGGTGACCTGGATCAGCGACGACTCCCCTTCGTCGATGTAGACGACGCCGACGGTCATCAGCGCTTCGCCGGTCAACGCATCCTTGGCGATCTCGCCGGTCTGCCGGTCGCGCACCTTCGGCGCCGGGGCCTCTGTGAGCAGGATCGTGGCGGCAGAGGCGTCGATGCGGATCACACGCACAGGGATTCTCCCTCTTGGAGTCGATCAACCTGCCGACCTGACAGGTTGACTTAGCAAGTTCGAAGTTAGAGTTGTCAGGTTGACTTGTCAAGCTGCTATCGACGGCGATTCGCCCGAAGGGCACTGTCAGCTGAGGCGGTAGGTGTCTTCGAGTTCGTGCTGGTCAGCCGGTAGAAGCACGTCGGAGACCTGCAAGGACCGACCAGAGGCGTCGCAGGCAATAACCAGGACACTCAGAACGGGGACGCCGTCCGGCAACCCCAATAGCTCGGCCTCACGTTCTTCGGGCAGCCGAGCCGACACGCGCTCGATCACGTGATCAAAGCGGACCTTGTTGCGCGCCTCGAGGAGTTCGCGGGTACTTCCACTCAAGGGCTTATCGGAACCCAGGTCAGTGCCTTCGGCCAGGCCGGCGGGGAAGTACGACGAGACCAACTCGACAGACTCGCCGCCCTCTTCGACCAGGAAGCGACGCACGAGCACGTCGGCCCCCTTCGGGAGGCCAAGCGCAGAAGCGACCCGAGCCGGGACAGCCACGTGCCCGACTTCGATCAGCCGGCCTGCATCCTGCGACTCGTCGCGTTCCAGCGCCTCGCGCCCCCGCCGGTCTTTGTGCTCGACGATCTCCGGACGCCCGCGGACGATCGTGCCGTACCCCTGCCGGGACTCGAGCCAACCGTCCCGCTTCAGCAGCTCCAGCGCCCGGACGACGGTCGGGCGAGACATCCCGAAGGCCTGCACCAGTTGGTTCTCACTCGGCACACGAGTACCCGGCGCGTAGGTGCCGTCCTCGATACGACGCTGAAGCGTCTGCGCGAGGCGCACGTACTTCGGTGGCTCCACTTCATACGCCATGAACGCCGCCTGTCGGGATTGGCCAAGTCAACTGGTCAACCAGACTAGCGACACTTGCACACCGACAGTAGAAGAGGTGGGCTATCCCATCACGCCGGCCAAGCATCGGCCACCACGAAGGAGACGACCGTTCCACCGAAGTGGCTGGGCCCCGAGTGCCACGAGTCGGCGATGGAGTCGACCAGAACCAGCCCCCGCCCGTGTGCGTCGTTCGCCTCAGGGTGCCGCAGCCGCACGTTCGCCGGAAAGCCCGGGTTGTGCACCTCGATCCGGAGCGAGGTCCCCTCGCGAAACCACTCGACCCGCACCAGCCAGGGGTCATCCGACTTGCCGTAGCTGATGGCGTTGGTCACCAGCTCGGAGATCATCAGCGCGCAGTCGTCGACCGAGCAGTTTGGGTTGTGAGGAGCGATGAACTTCCGGAACCAGCGCCGGGCCCGCGGCACGGACTCCGGAACAGGGTGCAAGGTCATCGCTCCGAGTCGCGGTGAGTCCTGGCACGGGTATCGGTCGATCGTGTACGCCATGGGTGCTCACTCCTTGCCGCTGCCGTCACAGTCGAGGCAGTGCCGCTTCAACGTGGCACGGCTGCGGTCGTTGGCCGTGGAGAGCGCCAGCTCCGTCCGAGAGCCGACGCGCTTCCAGCCACGCCCCCGACACCCCCGGCAAGCTAATCGCGCACCCTGCACCGGCCGACGACTCGTCACATCGTGCCCCCTTCTCCTTCAGGTGGCCTTAGCCACTTTCTGGATAGTGGCATTAGCCACTTGCGGCGTGCAAGCGGTTCGCCATAACTGGCGAGTCGTCAGGTGAGCGGGTAGCCCTGTTCGAACGCCCAGCGGTGCGGCGGGTAGGTGGCTTCGGCGAACTCCAGGGGCCGATCCTGGAGGTCAAAGACGACGTGATGGACGATGAGGACCGCGGATCCCGGTTCCAGCCGCAGATCATCCGCCTCCTCGTCCGTTGCAGCCCGAGCGCACATACGGTCTTCGGCGTAGCTACCTTGACGGCCTGTCATCCGCTCGACGTACATGAGCGTCCCTTCCTGGATGCGCTCCGGATCCGTGAGCTTGGGCGCTCGCTGGCCGACCTCCGGAGCAAACCAGGATGTGGACAGCGTGATCGGACCGTCCTGGTTGTTCGTCACGCGACGGCGGTGCACAGCTCGACGATCCTTCACCAGACCCAGTGCCTCGGCCACGTAGTCCGGTGCCTCCAGCCAGCCGGCCGAAGTAATCACCGCGTACTCCCCGGGCGTATAGATCTTCCCAGTCTGCCGTGCCCGTCCGTACAACTCCCTTGCGCGCCGGTTCACTTCGAGACTGCGGACATAGGTCCCCGAGCCCTGACGCTTCTCGACCAGGCCCTGATGGCTCAATGCCTCCAGTGACCGCGCTGCCGTAGGGCGGGACACCTTCCAGTCCACGGCGAGCTGTCGTTCCGAGGGCACCTCGTCCCCCGGGCGCAGGTCGCCCCGAAGGATCTGGTCACGGATGTAGTGGGCGATCTGAAGGTACTTCGGTTGCGCCTCCTCGATCTGAGGCATCTTCCCCTCCTAGTCCAAGTGGCTATGGCCTTTGGCCACTATAGAGTGAGTGGCCAACCTGTGAACCCGTAGTCTGAACGCATGACGCGGTTGATCGTCGCAGCAGGAGGAGGGGGCGACGCAGTCGCCGCCGCAATGCTCCACGCCGCTCTCTACGGCGGGGAGGACCAGGCGGTGATCTTCACGTACGCGTGGGACCGCCTCCTGATCGACCCGCTACCGGGCCCGAGGCGGCCCGATGACTTCACCGGCCTGCGACGTCTCACCCCGGCCGTCTGGGCAGTGCCGGCAGAGGCCCGTCCCATCGCGCCCGCAGGCTCCACGCTCCCCCGTCTCGCAGCGGAGCTCCCGCACACCTTGGCGCTACTCGACCCGTCCGGGGGCGCCGAAGGCCTCACCCATCAGCTCGAAGACCTCGTGAGCCACATGGAGCCCGAGTCGATCGACCTCCTGGACGTCGGTGGGGACATCCTCGCGCGGGGCGACGAGCCGACACTCAAGAGCCCACTAGCTGACGCACTCACGCTTGCCGCATGCTGCCAGGTGAACGCACCGGTGCGACTCCTGGTCGCGGGTCCGGGAATGGACGGCGAGCTCAAGCCGGAAGACCTGGGGGACGTGCTGGGCGCCGTCGTCCACACCTTCACCGCAAGTGACACAGACGCGATCAGCGCCGTCCTGGAGTGGCACCCGTCCGAAGCGACGGCCCTCCTTGCGGCAGCGGCCCGGGGCGTACGAGGCACATGCGAGATCCGAGACGCAGGACTCCCCGTACCGCTCACGGATGAGAGCCCGCGGGTGCACGAGGTCGACCTGGACGACGCCATCAGCCGCAACGAGCTGGCCCGAGCCATCATGGCAACGGCGCACCTGGATGAGGCCGAAGCTCATAGCCGCGAGATCTGCGGCTCGTCGGAAATCGACTACGAGCGCAACAAGGCCCTGTGGCTCAACGACCGGCAGCCGGCCAAGCTGGACCCAGTGACTATCTGGCCGCAGCTCGAGGAGTTCGAGCACGAAGCCCGAGCCCGCGGCGTCAGCCATACGACTTTCCGCCGCATCGCTGAGGCGCTGAATTTCAGCGGCTCTCAGCGCGACGACTTGCGGCAGCTGCTCATCGATAGCCAGCCGGAGCAGTACGACGCGCCCTTGTGGCGCATCCCAGACGACACCTGAGTAACAACTTTCTTCACGGGTTCAAGCCCCGGCTGCGCTCCGCTCCGCCGGGCGCGCTTCCCGGCTCCGCTGCGGGCGACGCTCCTGCCTTCGGCCCGCTCTGCCCGCGCTGCGCCGACGCGCGCCCCCATGTGGATAGGGCCGGAGGCCATGAGTCGATCACCGCAAAAGAGCGGCCCGCGGTCAAAGACGATGCCTCCGGCGGGGGATCGGCCGGCACCGGGGTGGAGGGGGCGCCGTCTCCACCCGCGGGTTCGTAGCGGCGTGCGCGGGGAGCTTCCATCCCGTCCACCGCCGACCCAGGCAGAGCCGAGCAGACGCGGCCCAGGGCGTCAAGGTCGTTCGTACAGTGGCGCGCTCCACCTTGACGCCCTGAACCACGCCCGCTCCACGGTGTGTGGGTCGACGGCGGACGGGATGGAAGCTGGGGAAGGTAGTGGTTGAGGCGGAAGCAGGTAGTCGGTCACTGCCCAACCGGACTAGATCCCGGCAACCCTGTTTCATCAACTCAAGCCGAGTCCTCTGCACCGTCCACCTGAGGGCTCATATTCAGTGGTCCGTCAGCGACTGCAGCAACGCAACAGCATCATCCAGCTTATGCAGAATCTGCGTGTTATACCTCTTGTCCAAGCCGGCCTGAATTGCCACATGCCTCCAATGCCTCTCCGTCACTACCACATCGCAATAAGGAATTGCGACAGCCAATGCCAGGAAGTCGGCCAAGTCGTGCTGATGCCACGCCTGCTGTGGATTCATATAGCGTGAGGAGCGCAGAGTGTGGTACACGTGCCTGGTCGGCACGTCGAGAACGAACGAATAGATGTCCTCCCGCCGCTCCAGGAGGCCGTGGGGATCCACGTTAGCGATCTCGCAAATCTCATTTATGTCATCAAGCAGGTCATTAAAGTCTTCCGTTATTAGAGTGCGAGCAAGCATCTCCTTGCCGCCCGCTGCATGTAGCTGGGCTCTTCTCGCTGCCTCATCCTCGGCGAATCTACGCCCTCGACGGTGCTGCCCGACCCTGTCCGGGCCAAACTCGTCCCCTGATATCGGCAGGAATGCCAGCGAGTACCACTGGTACTCCCATTCGTTCGCCAGCTCTCGAATCCGATCGACCCTGCTATCACCCGGATCGACAGGCGCCCCCTCAGGAGCGCCCTCCGTCTCAATGCTTTCGACGTAGCGAAACCGCCCATATTTCGAAGCGAAGGCATGATCTACCCCGTACCCAATTAGACCTTTCGAAGGGATTGGGCGCAGCTTGCGGGATGCCAGCTTTCGTAAAACGGCGCAAGCCACTTCGGCCTCTTGTAGCCTCTGAACCGGAGCTACGGTGGTGAAGTCTGACAGGTCATGCATTACAGACGAAAGCGCCCACCTGGATTGCCAATCAGACCGATGCCATGTCTCTAGGTAGTGCGTCGCCGAAAGGGGAAATATGACATCTGCGGCCTCTTTTAGTTTCCGCAGCAAATCATAATTTGAACCCGAGCCGGGATACGCCCCCTGGTCCTTAACTAGAAGCTGTACCCATTTATTTTGGTCCAGGTATGCTATCAGTTTTCCACGCCGCATCCGCCGCCCCCAGTCCTCCTCCTCGTGATCGTAGCCTCTACTGGATCAGCGGACAGGGCGATGCCTGACATCAGTGGTTGACACCAACAAGCGCGAACAGGGGCGGTCGAGGCCGGACCTCGATGAACGATCGACCGAAGCGCAGGCGCGGTTGGTGG
Organism: Streptomyces sp. IBSBF 3136; assembly: GCF_036815105.1. Taxonomy (NCBI): domain Bacteria; kingdom Bacillati; phylum Actinomycetota; class Actinomycetes; order Kitasatosporales; family Streptomycetaceae; genus Streptomyces; species Streptomyces sp. IBSBF 3136. The sequence continues at coordinate 63,179 of NZ_JAJSZC010000006.1, read as the reverse complement.
ACGTCGCTGGCCCCCGCGATCGACCTGATAAGGATGAGGCCAGACCTCCAAACCAGAAGGACTGGTTGCACCGACACAGGTCATCGCTTGGTGCGATCGATCTAACGAACAGACAAGGCCGGGGCATCCGCGTAGGCAGTCTTACCCGGTGTCGGCTAGGAGTGAAATGACGGTCATGTCACCGATTGAACGACTTCTACAGATCTGTCCGCCCGACGCTTCAGCGCAAGTGGTGGAGTGGGAGTTCTTGGAGTCCCAGCTCGGGTACACCCTTCCAGGCGACTACAGGGAATTGATGACCCACTATCCGCTGGGGTCGTTCGACTCGTTCCTCGGACTCTGGCAGCCGATGTCGACACTCCCAACCGCTGATCTTCAGAACCAGATTAGTCGCGCCCTGGTGAATCTGAGCTCCATGCGACGGGCCGGCAGCGAACTGCCCGCAGCGGAAGAGATGCTCATCCCAGTCGGTGGCTCGGACAACGGGGACCGTATCTACTGGGTCCGGGAACCGACAGCATCCCCGGAAACATGGCCCCTGGCCATCAACGAGCCCCACGGCTACCGGTGGCACCACTACGACGGCGGTATCGCCGTCTTCCTTGTCGATGTTTTGACAAGGGAGATCAGGGTCCCCTTCTTTCCGGCATCCTTCCCCAGTTCCACGCCCAACTTCCGCAAGGCCAAACTGCGACCGCGTCGACAACGCATGAGCGGTTTGTGATGAGGCCCGAAGCTTGTGCTGTACCGCAGTGAAGTACAGCAACCGCTTCGGCCGCCGATGACCTTCCACGCTCGCTATCGCTGCGTTCACGAGGCCAAGAGACCTCAGCGACCGCCTTGCCCATAGTTCGCATCGCGGGGCGCACCGCGACACCCCCGCTCGGGCCGTCTCTGGGCCGTCCGAGGGCGACCGACGATGGCGGATGACGACAGTCGACGACGGCTCTCCCTCTGCTCAGAGACGGTACTCCGGGTGCCGGCGCAGGTGCCGATCAGTGAAGCAGAGTTGAGGACCACAAGCGTGCGGGAGTGCGATGTTTACGTCATTGCCCCAGCGATCATCATGAGGCGGCAGGCGGCAGGCGGCAGTTGAGGAAAGGCCGCGAAGCCACAGGGCGACCTCCGCTAGGCTCGCTGGGACGGTGTTGCGCTTCGCCGGCCTCTCGGAGTCATCCGATGTCGGGGCGATGCAAAGGCGGAATCGCAGGCCGCAGCTGGGCACCTTGGATTCGGGAAGTCGCGTTCAGTCTCTTCACACCTACATGCCTGTTCATGCTGGCTGTCTGGCTCGAAGGGGAGGTGGTCTCCGTGATCGCTACCGTGATTGCTCATCTGTTCGTGGTGCTCGCTGCGGCCCTCGCTCTCCTCTCCGAGGCGCGGGCAAAGCGCAACACCGTCGTCTTGTCGAGGGCGCCTGTGTGGGCTGACACCAGCGCCTGACACCAACAAGCCCGCACGGTGGCGGCCTGCGCCGCACCCCTGCGGACGGGTAGCCGAGGGCCACAGCCCGTTCATCCGACCCTGCGGCCCCTCATGATCGACCTGATAAGGATGAGGTCACAGGTTCAAATCCTGTTAGCCCCACAGTTGCGAAGACCCCTGGGCCGTCTGGACCTGGGGTCTTTTGCTGCGTCGGGGGGGGAGGCGTGGAGTTGCGGCAGCTTCCCCGGGAGCGCACCACGACGGAGAGTCAACTAGGCCAAGTTCTAAGCCAGATGTAGGCCAAGACTGTCAGTGCCTACCCTTACGCTCCCGTCATGCGCAAAGGTGCGATCACCCTAGACGGTGTTCTCAAGGCCATCGCCGAGTACGACGAGTGGGGCCGTGACCGGTTCCTGGCCGAGTACGGGTACAAGCCAGCGACGGGGTACCTCCTGGTACACGAGGACCGGACGTACGACTCGAAGGCCATCGCCGGAGTGGCCCACAAGTTCGATCAAGGTCGAGCGCTGAGGCCGGATGAGTTGAGCGGGGGAAGGTCGCACGCCGCCAGGTGGCTCGCCCGGCTCGGCTTCGTGATCCGTTCGTCCCGAGATCCCGACTGGACGCGTGACGAGATCATCCTCGCCTGCGACTTGGCGATGGCCAACGACTGGAAGCGGCTGGAGTACAACGACCCGCGGGTGATCGAGCTGTCTGCACTGCTACAGACCATGCCGATCCATCCTGAAGAAGTACGTACCGAGCTGTTCCGGAATCCCAACGGCGTGGCTCGCAAGACCGTCGACATCACGTGCCGACACCCGGACTACCCCGGGAAGCCGACGAACGGCAACGCGCTCGATGTCGCAGTTCTGAACGACTTCCTTGCCCGGCCGGCCGAGATGACGAAGGTGGCTCAGCAGATCCGGGACGGCCTCACCGCAGGTGAATTCCAGGCCGTACCGCCAGGGGTCGAGGAGGAAGACGACTACAGCGCACCCGAGGGCAGGTTGTTGATACGCCGCCACAAGAGTCGTGAGCGGGACAAGGGGCTGCGCAGGAGGAAGATTGACGCCGTGCTGCGCCAGGGCCGCCGCCTCGCCTGTGAGGCATGCGGTTTCGACTTCGAGGCGACGTACGGCCCGCGGGGCACGGGATACATCGAGTGTCATCACGTCGTGCCCTTGCACGAGGCCGGCGAGGGGCGGACGAAGCTCAGTGATCTCGCGCTGATCTGTGCGAACTGTCACCGGATGATCCACCGCCGCGCGCCGTGGCCAACGCCTGACGAACTCCGGAACCTGATCGAGGAGACAAAGCGGGGTGAGGCACGGATTCCCTCGCAACACGCGCCCGAGCCCGTCACGGCTGAGGCCGCGGTAGTCCCGTAGGCAATCGGGCTATGCCTCAGCCATCAGGGTGCACCGCCGTTGCCTACAGACCTACCGACCAGAAGCTTCCCGTGCCACACCCGTGCCAGATCGTGCGGGGAAGCGCGGGGAATGGCGGGGAATCACTTCGCCGGCCAGCCCGGCTCTGGCGCAGCTTCACTGCAGGTCACCCCAGTAAGTCACCGGTAGATGACCGGAGCTTCCCAAGCTGAGGTCTCGTCCTGTCAGCCTTGCCAGACGAGCATCAGGTCATTCGCCCTGGCCCGCTACATGCTGGCCCGGCAGGATGCTGCCTATGAGCGCAGAGGTGACAGCGGCATGGATCGGCGGTCTAGCGGGGTTGGGGGGCGCCCTTGTTGGCGCTGGGAGTGCACTGCTGGGCGGCTGGCTCCAACAGCGGCATGCCGCCAAGACGGCCCGCAGAGAGCGGCAAGAGGGCTATTCCAGAGCCGCCCAGGAGACGACGCTCAGCGAGTTGCTGCAGCTGCAGCAAAGCGTGATGGACTTTCTGGGCGAGCATGAGCGAGCTACAGAGGGCGAGATTATCGAGTTGGTCAATCGCGTTGTCCGACACACACACGCCGCCAGAGCCTCAGGCATGCTGATTCTCGGTACTCCTGATTTGGTCCGAAGACTCGACGAGGTCTTTCGCTTGCTGGCTGCCTCGTCACAGATACACCAGGAACCAGATCAAAGGATTCCCAGGTTGATCGAGTTCTACCTGTCCGGATCCGAGGAGGGGTTGGCAATCCTTTCCGCCTTCATGCGAGGCGAGGATCTGCCTCCACCGATGCCGCAGTACCTGGAGTACCTAAACGCTCTCCGGCAGCGTTCCCGTGGGCTTCCGTCACATGGTGACGCTTGATCCGTCTCATCCTTTTTCCCATGTAAGCCACGGAGTGCGCGGAAGCCCCAAGTTGAGAGCGCGGATCGGTTTACCGTGATGTCCGCAGCGCCTTCACCAACCGGTGGCAAGCGTGGCTGCAGTGCACGTGCTTGCATCAAGGAAGCCTGCGTAAGCGAAGAATTCTTCTAGGAACGGTATGAGCACGTCCTCAACAGGCTATGAGGGCTTGACTCCCCTGAGACGGTCAGCAGCGTAACCGTGCTGGGGGCCGAATAGATGCGCTCCGCCCTGCGGAAGGACTCTGAGCCCGGCACATCGAGCCGTTCCCAGTTGAAGCTAACGCCCACAGGATCTACGGCACGTGGGGATATGCCAAAGCGCCAGTCCACCCGACGACGCGGTTCGAACCGCCTTGGCTGATGGAGGCCATGGAAGGCCGAGGTTCTGGAGAGGTGGTGCATGCGACGGACTACTGCAAGAACCTCTCGCAATGGCAGTGGGTCGTTCCTGCCTTCTGCTGCGATGCAGTTCAGGCGCCATTGCAGGTCAACCAGGCCGGTTGGGTGAACTTCGAGTTGGTGAATGAAGCGCTCTCCAGCTATGGCGTTCTCGCGGACTTCGATGCGTACGAGTTCATTGCCGGCGTAGTCGACGCATCTCTCGGCATCGCGAAAGATCAATGCGGCAACCGAATACGCTCGGGACGCTCGTTCGGTGATCGACAGTGGCAAGGCGGTTCTATTAGGGGCAATACCTACCCGGAGTCTGAAGCGATAGCCGTAGGCGTTCTGCATGCCGGAGCAGCGCTCAATGGACGTGTGGTCTGCCTTCAAAGAGGCTATGGCGGCCTGCGCGCGGTCGAGGAACCAGCCCGCGATTCGATCGCTCGCCTTGGTCGTAGCTGTGCTGATGGGATCGAAGCTCACCGCGCCGTCCAACGATTCGGACTGTAAGGAAGGATGATGCTACTCGCGGCAAGCCGGTTCGCCTGACCATGAGCCCAGGTGAGGGCGCACCGGGCAACCGTGAGCCGCCGTCTCAGTTTCCGTCTCATTCAGCGACGTTCATGGCCGTTCATCGGAACCAAGAAGCCGCCCCATCGCGGTGGCCAGCCGCGCATGAACTCAGGTGAACGCCCCTGCACGCATCTCCGCGCCCCACCACCACAGTTGGGAGGCGTGCGCCCGCCCGCGCCCACGCCCACGCGGGAGGGTTGCGCGGCCGGCGCTGGCAGGTCATCTCATGGCCATCGACGAAGCCCGGCCGTCGGTTAGGTCCCGGACGTGTCCCCGAGCCACCCCCAGACAGGCCGGGGATGAAACCCTTTCCTTCAGAGCTGGAACCCCCGGAAGCCGACCGCGCGCTTGAGACCATAGACGCGGGCACTGACAACGGACTCGTCGGCGATGGACCGTTGAGCGATGAGTGTCTAACTGCGTGACAACGCAGACGCACAACGGCGGACGTCCACAAACGTCTGCGGACCATCTGCGCAGGTGAAGGGCCCACAAACTCAAGGCGCACCTCCCAACCAAGTTGCTTCGGGACGAAGAGGTCGCACCGTTACGGCGTGGAGTTCGAGGCCGTGCCAGGTCATGCCGTCCATGGCCGAACGTCGCTGGATCGGTCATCAATCCGAGCCGACAGCACGGTGTGGCCTGTGTCCAGAAGGGCCGCGTTGGCGATCTTGAGGGCCTGCCGTTGTGCTGAACTCTCGTCATCGGCTTCCACAACCAGCCGGATCGTGTGAGTGCCTGTGTCAGCGCTGCGGGTCCAGAAGAGCTCGCCGTCCTTCTGCCTAGGGTCATAGCCGGCGAGAGCTGAGTTGAGTTCGCTGAGGTAGTCCTTCGTAGGTTCCTTATCGAAGTCGACTGGGAGCGTGACCAGGTAAGTGTTCATCAATCCAACTTACAGCGGCCGAGTGCACACCGTAGAAGATTCAGCGGCCGAAGGCCAAGCAAGCCTTAGCTCAACTCAGGCTGACGCTTGGCAGTTGCCGCTCATATGAGGGCACAGGCGCGCGCGGCCCGACCGTCCAGAGGGAGCGCTCAGGCTCTGAAATGGCAACCTCGCAGGCGACCGCAGGCCGTACACAGCTAAGGAGAGAACCGCCATCCCAACCGACCAGGCAGTATTCAGAAAGCCATAGTGTCCTTGCGCCAACCTAGGCATCATTCGCTCCATGGATCAAGGGCTAGCAGCCGTGCTGGGCGCTGGTGTAGGTGTGCTAGGGACTCTGGGCACGGCGCTGCTGGCGTACGGGGCCGCTCGACGCCAGGCAGTGGACCAAGGCAAGGTCGACCACGCTAAGGAGTTGCGAGCTGAGCGGCGGGAGACGTATCTGGCCTTCATCGAAGCCGCGGAGCCTCTTGACCTGGTCCTCCACACGATCGCCCACAAAGATGATCCACCCGCGCCGGAGGTGATACAGCCGCCGGATGAGCCCGTCCTGCGTAGATTGATCGACGATCTTGATTCGGGTGTGCATGCGCTCTACAAAGTTCAGGCGCGTGTCGATCTGGTTGGGCCTTCGGCTGTGGCAGGGGAAGCCGTCAACGTCTGGGGAGCTGCTCGAGACTTGCGGCACTTCCTGCAAGCGGTACTGCGCGGCGAGGTCTCACAATTCGACTATGACGCGGGTTTGGAGACTGCGATCGACGATGTTGAACGAACACGGGATGACTTCGCACGGGCTGCTAGAGACGTTATCGCCAGCCTAGATGGGCTGATTCGGTAGTGACCGATGGTCCGCCTGTGCAGGGGTGGCTCGAAGCCACGTCCTTACCCGGGTCTGCGCAGCAGCTGACATCCATGGCCGACATCAACGATGGCAGACAGCAGTGGAGAAGCACGTACGTGAGCGGCCACGTCGCGACCGGCCGATGCGGGGCCGCCGGGCCTAGTTCGCCGTTCGGAGCGAACTCCTGGAGCGATGCTCATCCGCCGCGATCACTTCTGAGCCGTGCGGGCCGTCCGTGATGGGCCCGGGCCTCCTTGAGTCGGACTCAGAATGCTGTCTGAACCGATCCCAAGAACTCGGTCCATGAGGGCACTTTCTGGCCGGGCAAGGCGTGTCTCAGGCTGAGTTGCAGTGTGCGGCGCAGGGGATGGGGGGACTGCAGGATTGCGTCATTCCGGGCCGCGAGGCGGGCGAGTTCGGCCCGGGTGGGCAGTCGGTCGCTCTTGGCTCCGTTGCAGGTTGCATGTGCGGGGGCAAGGTTCCACAGGGCGTCCAGATCTGGACCGTGCCAAGAGCCGACGCTGTCGAAGCGACGCATCAGGGAGAACGGGAAGACGTGGTCGACGGCTATGGCTTCCCCCGGGGCCAGAACATCGCCGCAGATCAGGCAGCGGCCGTGTTGAAAACCGACCGTGGCGTCAACGATGCCGGTCACCGAGCGGCGTCGGCGTTTGTCGGTGATCTTAAGGGTGTCCCAGTCGACCCTGACACCCTCCTCGACGAGGCTGCGCCCGACGCCGGCAGCGAAGGAGCTCTCCACGATGCTCCAGCGCGCACCCAACTCCGCGGCTAGGGTCAAGGCTTGCTCCGAGCCCGCCAGTCGCAGCAGGTCAGGAGTCAGGCGCACGACACGCTGCCGTCCCGTCCCTGCCAGCTCGTAGAAGGTGTGGGGCACTGCAGTTTCACCACGGAGATTGTGGAACTTTTGCATCACCATCATCGGCATGGATCGCACTGCGGCTGCCAGCAGACGCTCGGTGGGCCGGTCGGCCTGCAGCGTCGCGGCTCTCTCCTGCTCAGCGACGGTGAGGAAGTCTTTCTCGCCCAGCTCCACCGTCTGCGGCGCCTGTGGGTCCTGGACCAGATGCTGCACCAGGCCCAGGCTGTAGGCAGTGGCGAGTTCGGCAAGGGGGATCTCCTCTCGCCCGGTCCGCCCGAACTCCAGCAGGGCCTGCCCGAGAGCGAACTTATAGGTGCGCGAGTTGGCACCCATCAGCACTGCCAACCGCCACGACGCGCGCGCCGAGGAATCCTGGGCGTAGAACTCGCGCTCGCTCACTCGCCCCCCTTGCGCAGGGCAACCGTCTGCCACCACACCTCGGCACGGCCAAGCCGGTCCGCGCCCTCCTCCACCAGTCGCACCAACCGCAGCGCCGCCCGTTCCCCGTCCCGCACGACCTCCTCCGCGGGCACATCGAACATCACCCTGTCTGTCGGCGGGACTCCGCGCCGAAGCGAGACGACCAGTAGCCCCGCCGGAGCCAGCAGCGTGGCCAGCCGCTCCATCGCCTGCCCACGCTCGGTCAGCGCCAGGTGCATCCACACAGCCGACAGCAGCACCAGCTCAAAAGACCCTCGCAGGTGGGACAGCGCGGGCAGAGAGTCCTCGACCCAACGGACGTCCTCGCACGCGTTGAGGCTCTGCGCGACCGCCCGAAGCTCACGGACCGGCTCCGCCGCCACCACCTGGTAACCGCGCCGTGCGAGTGCCACGGCGTCCCGCCCACTGCCAGCACCTACGTCCAGCACCTTCGCCGGCGCCAGCGGAAGCAGATCCAACACCCCGCCATGCACTTCCTCGAAGGTGACGCTCCCGTACCTATGCCCCAGCAATTCGGCGCGCTGCGCGTAGTAAGGCTGGACGCCCGCAGCGGGCTCGCCTACCGCCGACGACTCACCGAAGTGAGGGAAGTTCTCGCCTGTACCAAACATGGCCTCAAGCTACGGGACCGCACCGACAACGGCCGACGCATGAGACGAAGGGTGGATGCGGAGTCATTCGGCACCCAGGCTGACGTGCCAGAACCGTGCCAGAAGGGCTATTCGCCGACCTTGATGCCCTCGGATGGGATCAGCCCGTTGCAGGCTCAGCAGGCGAGGTCGACAGCAGAGACTGCGAAGTCGTCCTCAAGCTGCTGGGACGCGTCTTCCTTCACCAGCAGTACCTCAGCGTCGAAGAGCCTGGAGGTCAGCGCCTCTGTCAGGGGCGGAGGTACGGCGTTGCCGATGATGACCTGAACCTCGGTGCGAGTTAGCTCGTAGCGAGGCTTAACTCTTTCATCGACGAACTTGAAATAGTCCGGGAAACCCTGGATACGCGCGGCCTCGTGGGCGGTCAGACACCGCGGTACTTCAGGGTGGACAAAGCGTCCGCGACCCATCGTAGCGAAACCGCTGGTAATAGTCTGAGCCGGACGGTCCCACCACAAGCGGCCATACATCGAGGTGTATTTATGCTCGCCCTGATGACACTCAGGGCGCTCTTCGTTCGGCAGGTTGTGCTCGTCATTCTCGAAAAGAAACTTCATACGCCGCTGGTTTTCAGGGTTGGGTACGGCAGCCTCATCGAAAAATGACTTCGGTCGGACGTCGAGCAGATCGCCGATCGCCCACCGCAGGTCAGGGGGTGTGGCTTTGTGGTCTTCAACTTGCAGCAGGTCGGCAGCGGAAAAGCCAAAAGGCAGCGCGTCTTCGCGGATGGCCAGCAGTATGTGGCGTTTGCGCGTTTGGGCGACCCCGAGCTTGAGTAGGTCGATACGACTGGTGGCAACGTCATATCCAAGCTTCTTAAGGTGCACGATAGCGCGGGAGACCACCTGCTGCTTGTCATTGACAACGGCCAGCACGTTCTCAATTACGACTGCGCGAGGGCGCAAAACCTCTGCGGCACGAGCCATACGCAGGTAAAGTCGGTTCTTGGGGTCATCGCGTCGAGTGTGATTATTGAGGTTACTGTGCCCCTGGCACGGCGGCCCGCCGATCAAGAGTCCGACCTCACCCACCGTGGAGAGCGTCGCAGTCTCCTGAGCGGTCAACGAGGCGCCGAGGTCACCGTCGAAGTAGGACTCAACGCTTCCTTCTGCGACGTTGGCCTTGGGAAAGTTGGCCTTGAAGACCTTGGTGGGGGCTGCCTCGAAGTCAACTGCGAGACGAACGTCAAGCGAGACGTCACGCTTGTTGGCTGCCTGGGCAATACCCAAGGTGAGGCCACCGCAGCCAGCGAAGAGGTCTACGACTCGCAGGGAGCCGACGCCCTCCTCAAACTTCGGCCGCCGCTTAGCCCGCAGGGGGTACTGCTTACCCACGTGTGCCCCCCATCTGCCCTTGCTTGTAGTACCGGCGGAACGAGCGGTCATCGTACTCGATCAAGGATGACCGCGCGCGGGCGACCGGTAGGTAAGTGTCGCCAGCCGTTCCGATCGCGACGCTTCTACGCCCCGCCTTCCGGCATCACAAGCACCCTGAACCATCTCGTCATCGGTTATCACCTGCGGCGCTGTTGCTACCGCGGCGTCGGCAAGGCCCACGTCCCGCCGGTCCTGAACGAAACCGCAGTCAGTGGCGAGTGCCTCAGCGCCAACCGCAGTGATCAGGGACCTCAAGGACCTCGACGTAGTCTCCGGCGGACTGACCAGGCGTACTTTGGCGCCCCGACCACGTATTTGATCTACCGTCAGCAACGCGGCCAGCTAGAATCCTCCAGCGCTCCCTGCCCGGTCGACGAAGGACAGCCGCATGCCGCTCGAGGTCAACAAACATGTCCAACGGATACGTAGTTACCAGCCGTTCGACGTCGACACCTCGGAGATGATCTACGAGCGGGCAGATCGTACGCAGTCACTGTTCCGCGTCGCGACGCTGGACTACCTGCTGAGCGCCATAGAGGAGCCGAGCATAAAGACCATCGTCCTCACCGGGGACGCTGGTCATGGCAAGACAAGCCTGTGTGCCAGCCTCCTGTTTGAGCTGTGGGTCGGCGGCGAGACGATCCCATCAGATGTCCGCAAAAGAGCGGTTTTCAACGAACTGACTGAGGCCGGCGACGCCAGCCGCTCCCTCGGCCAGACCCGTAGCGGGCGCCCGTTGTACATCCTGAGAGATCTCAGCGAGCTTGATGCGCAGGCCGGTGCCCAAAAGCTCGTCGAGCTACTCGACCCTCCGGATGAGGGCATCGCGATTGTCTGCGCGAACGAGGGCCAACTACGTGCATGTGTCGCCGAAGACGACAACCGCGACAACGACAGCACAGGGTGCACCAAGATCCTGGTGAGGACCCTCACCGACGGCATTGCTCGTGGGCAGGTCAGCAGCCCCGATGGCACAGTCATTGTCATAAACCTCAACTACCAGTCCGTGGCAGCCGAAGGGGGCAACGGTGGCTTCGTCCCTTGGGTGCTAAGGCAGTGGACGACCCCGCAATGGTCGCGGTGGAAGCCGTGTGAGACATGCGACGCACAGGATGTCTGCCCAATTCTGGCCAACCGGAACGAGCTGAACGATGCCGCCCACGGGCCCCAGCGCCGGGCTGCGATCCGAGACCTGTTCGCTGCGGCGGAACGCACCGGAGCCGTGGTCACAACCCGACAAGCGCTAGCAGTAACCAGCTACATGCTTACCGGTGGTCTGTCTTGTGAGAACGTCCACACCAAGTACCACTGGTCGCACTCGAACAAACTGTGGCAGGCGCCCCACCTGTACCACCAAGCGCTCTTCGGCGACAGGTTGACTCAGCAACAGCGTCACCGGGTGCCTGCCTTTTTCGCGCTGCGCAAGCTAGACCCGGGCAAGGTCTCTCGCCGCCAAGTCGACGACCGCCTTGACCCAGACACAGTCGGCCGCTTCCCTCCCGAGGACCCCAAGAGCTACCTGCAAAGGGCTCGTACGATCCGGGATGCACAGAGGCAGGCCGAACAGCTGCGAAGCTTGTACACGTTCCTGCGGCGGGCTGACTTCTTCAACAGCATAGACAACAAGGACCGGTTCGCCCGCATGGGCCTGCAGGCCGGCGACGACTTCGTCAGTATCCAGAACAAGAATGGGGACCCGACGGACACCACAGTACGAGACCGCTTCCTCAAGGGCTTGGAAGCCGTCCAGGGTATCCACCGGGCTGGGAGCAACCCGGACTTCCTCGTACTTGACCCGGCCTTCTTCGCCCATCGCGCCCGCGCCGCCGTGATCTCCCGACGAGTGTCCAGCAAGGGCGTTGAGGTGGTCGACCAGGTCACCCAGTGGCAGAAGGAAGGACGTACGGGCGATACCCCAGGGATGCGGAACGCTGTCGAGTGGCTCAACCGCTCCATCTACATCCGTATCCCAGCCGTCGACCCCGACCAGCCCGCAGTCTCGGTCGAAGTGGATCTTCTGCGCTTCGAGCTGCTGACGCGATGGGCCGCCGGCCTGCGTAGCGAGGTCCAGCACGAGGCCGAGATCCGTGGGCTGAGCGGATCCCTGGCAGAGCTGGCTGACTCGTTGAACAAGGACGACGAGATCCAGGTACTGGTGGGCAACGTCATGAGAAAGCTCATGATCGACGTCGGCGACAAGATCAGGTCGGTGCGGGCGTAATGGCTGATCGTTCCAAGGCAGAGGTCGTCCGTCGTCTATTCGGTGTGAATCTTGAACAGCAGGGCCGCGGCTTTTACGTCGCGCTTGAGATGCTCGCGATCGCCCGCGGCGTCTACTTGGCACATCAGAAGGACCCACAAAAACACGCAGGACTCCTGGACGACGGAGACAGAGTCGCCTACACGAGGACGTCACACGACTTGGCTCGGCGGATCGCGACCAGAGCCTCCATCGCTGAAGGCGACGAAGAACTCGGTAAAGCGGTTGAGCTGGACTCCCCCGAGACGTTGGAGACGCTCCATGCCCTGTTCTCGTCCCTTTTGGTCGAAATCCCGGGGCGCCGCAGTCAGCCCAGCTGGTTCGGGGCACACATCTATCCGTTCGTCGGCGAACTAATCCACTACGACGCAGTCGATCGACAGGTCAATCAACGCGGTGCCTCCCCCAAGAAACGTGAACAAGCGAGCAAGCTAACTGGCAAGGTCAAGGCTCCGAGCATCGAGCGCTATCTTTTCCGTGACGGTGGAGGCTGGGCCTACAAGGTCCTGCGCTGTGACCCTGATATTGGCCGCAAAGCGGCTACAAGACGGGGCCTGGACGACCTTGTTCGAGACAGCGGCACCCCGCTGGGCAATCTCGCCAAGGCTCTCAGCGCCCACGACTTCGACCACGACGAACAGCCCTACGAAGACGATTCAGAAAGAGATATTAACCTGTACGAAAACCTCAGCCCGTGGCCTGGCCTGCTGAGGAATGGGGCTCGTAACATCGTCGCCCGGACTACGACGCCAAGAGCCAAACGCACCGAGAGCCTCATGCATTGGGTCCCCTACTGCTTGGCCCGCCACCAGCTTCACCTCGCACGCAGAAAGCTGGGTTTCACCGAGGGCGAGTCGATTTTGATGGACTTCGGCAACGAGGCGACCCCGCTGCGCAGCGAGTCGCAGAACAATCTCACCAGCTTCCGCCACGACATCGGCAATGCGATCAACATACAGGCCCGAGAAATGATCAACGAGGCCGAAGGCGACGAGGCTAAGAAAAACCGCTACCAGCGATTCACCAAGGAGACGGACAGCGCAGTCGCATCGCCCCGAGCATTCTTCAGCGAGACCCTCGCCGCTGTGGGAGCCCTGAACGCAACGGTCGGGCGTCGACACTTCACCATGAAACCCCCCATGCTTGAGGCTTTGGCATCAGCCACTGTCTCGCAGGGCACGGAGGTAGAGTTCGACCACTTCTGTGCCCTGCTGTACAAGAACTACGGCCTAGTGGCGGAGAACAAGGTCGCGTCCGCGAGCCCGCTGGCCCATGAGATCGATTCATCAGTCCTTGCTCGCAACGGCAAGGCGTTCCGAGAGAAGCTGGCCGCCATCGGTCTGCTCACTCAGTATTCAGACTCAACCAGCATGGTTCGAGGGGAGCCCCGGTGACCGACAGCAGTATCCGAGCGCTCGGCCGGTTCGTCGCCGATGAAGCACTGCGCAAGGTCGCTGAATCCAACGGGACCGGTGTCGGCCTGCGTGTCAGCGGGTTCGATCAGCCGACCGTAGCCGAGGCCCTTCGTCACACGGCTCAGAAACTATCGGAGTCCCCAGAACTTCAGGTTGTCGTCAAGGTCGGCACCTCGGAACAGATAGACGGCGTACCTGGTGAGTTCCTGCTAAATCGGGGGGACCAGCTGACCAAATGGCGGAATTCTGTGCAAGGCACGGCGGTGTTGCTGTTCGAGTGGGGGCAGTCTCCGGACGAACAAGGCCTGGCGGCCATGAACGCTCTTGACGATGCCGCGATCCTGGGCGACCACCATGACACCTCAGGCGAACACGGGTTCGGCAGATTCATGGCCGACGCATGGCGCGAGGCGGGTGGCAGCGGCACCGTTCCAGCCCCTATGGCCGAATCCCTGCCCGACATCTGGCGTGCCGTCACCGATGAAGATTCCCGTTCCTTGCACCGCTGGGCAGCTTTCCTGGTCGAGACGGCACAGAAGGTCGTAGCCACTCGGGTCCACACACCTGACGTCGTCTGTGTCGAGATTTCTGCAGCCTTGCCCGCTCTTGGTCTCTTCCCGGACCGAAGCCTCTTCTTCAAGCCTGCCGCACTGCCTGCCCGGATCAAGAAAAACGTCTGCGTCAGTGCTTTCAAGCAACCCAGCGGCAAGGAAATCACCGCGGAAGACCTGATAGACCGCATCGCAGCGGCTGAGTTCACTGAGGAATCCCTGGCTCACATCGGAGCAGATTCAGAAACTGTTAAAGCCCGCATGCGCAACCTCGTGCTCAACCTCAACCGCAGTGGGCCTGACCTGCAGGATCGTCGTCAGCTGCGTTATGGGCACGACCTGGCCCTCTGGCTCGAGGTCTTCGAGCAGAAGTCCAAGAAGATCGGCCTTGGGCAGCAGGTCAGGCAAGAAATCGAGAAGAAGGCCGCAGGTCGGATCGACGACTTCGACGCCATGATGATCGAAGAGGGGCTTGACCGCGGAGACCAGGAATCCGCACAGCGCTTCCTTGACGAGGCTCCCATCGGTGGCGCTGATGCGCTGGCCGACCTGCTGTCCAAGCGTTCGCGCCGCAAAGTTGAGAAGCTTGCCTTCCCGGACTCTCAGTTCGTCCAAGACCCACTGCGTGCTCTGCTGCGCGAGCTGACCTACTTCTCCGACGAAGAGGAAGGCACCGTCGTCGTCGGGCTTGAAGGCAACCAGGAAGCCGGGCGGTGGAGCCGCTGGTTGTTCGCTTTCCTGTACGCACGCACCCTGCATGACATCCAGGACTCCACCGGGCTTCGGCTGACTCTGGAGGTGAAAGGCTGCCTGCTGGACGTGACGAAGCCGGCCGTGCCGGAGGCCCACGAAACCCAAGAGCCGTTCGACGTGAACACCGAGTGGGCACCTTTGCGCTTCCTGGTCGAGATGGACGGCGCCGCCCAGCGTCGTTTTCGCTGGGACCCTTTGGGTATCCCCGGGCAGATAGCCCTGGCAGCCCTCATCGACAGCTGGCGAAACCCCCCAGACTATACCAGCGATCTGACCTTCGACACCTTCCTCGAGAAGTTCAACGACCCTCGGCAATGGCAGGTCGACGAGCCGGCACCTGTCCCTGGGTCTCATTTCGCTGGCCAACTGGAACGTCTCAAGCGGAGACACTTCGAGCGGCTCTCCGAAGGGCTCGAGGCCGGGAACATCAACGATTATGTACGCGAGTGGGAAGGCATCCTCCGCGAAGCTCGCACCGTCCTGGTGCCCAACAACGCTCCGGACGAAGACCTTAAGGCCGTCGTCCTGACCGACGTCATCGGGCTAGCCGATCACCGCATGATGATGCTGGCCACCCACCCGCTGAAGCTGCGATGGTTGGCGCGGAACTACACAGAGACCGCCCGCAGCATTGAGATCGCTCTGGACAAAGATGGAGGTTTGAGCCTCAACCAGGAGAACGAGGATCTCTTCTTCGACGCTATCGACCGCATCTCCCCGCACGGAACACCGGCGGTCCTCGTCGGGCCGAACGGCACGGTCGCCATTCCGATGCGGGAGTCGGCCGGACACGAAGAGTACGCACCGGTCCGCCATGGCGGCAACGAGTCTAAGGAATGGCTCTCCAGCGTCGACGAGACCGCGATCGATGAGATGGTCCGCGTCATCACCGACTACCTGACGACCTACCCCCACAAGCTCGACGGCCTCCGCGTCTTGCTTCTGGACCGCAACGGCGATCCCGTCCTGCCAATGCGCGTGGCCAAGCAAGTACGAGCCAAGAACCCTCGTCTGAAGGTTGATCTGATCGTGCTGGCCCCACAGGCCACCCATCACGAGATCATCCAGGGATTTGACCTGCAGTTCTCCGGCGCGGAGATGTCCGCGGACAGCTTCCTGCCCGACGTTCAACTCATCCTGCAGGCATGGGAACCCGACCAGAAAGTAGAACTGTCTGGGCTGGTAGACACTGTAGACCTCGTCCTCGCTCCGGCACTGTTCGGCACCCAGACCAGCATCAAGGAGAGCACCAAGAAGGAATCCATGTCGGGCTTTTTCAACCCCTGGAAGCACCCGGCCTCACATAATCTGGCTCAGACCAGCGAGAATGTCGTGAGAGCGTTGTTGCCCGAAACCGCCGACGAGGCCCTTGAGTCGTGGTCCACCTTGTGCGTGCGCTATGACCGCCATTCCCCGGTCTCCCGAGAGAGTGTCGACGGCATCGACTACTTCGAGATGCAGGTGCAGTTCGACCAGCATCAAGACTTGTTCGCCGATCTGCACCGCGTAGCCCACTGGGTCGTCACCCTCGACAGCTTCATCGGTCGTGAGCAGATCGATGCACTGCGCAACCGCCCTGACGTCATTCTCGTCAAGCCGCATGTCGGCAAGAACGAGTCGTACACCCTCATTGTCAGCTCCCAGACCGGCCGGCAGTTCGTCGTCCAGCGACTGCGACGCCGCTTGGAGCAGATCGGTGTCGTCACCCCGCAGGACTCCGAAGGCACCGCCAAGCGGATTTACGAGGTCGGCCGCAACGTGGCTCCTGGCGCCGTGCTGCGCTCCCTCGGTATCGGCACCACAGTCAACGAAGTCGTAGGCCTGGTCGCCACACGGTTTGTCATCGACCAGCAGTTTCCCGTCTCTCGGCAGGGCACGAGCCTGGTCACCTGGATCAGCTTCGACGAGCACCATCGCTGGTTCGGTCGCGGACATAAAACCCGGGCCGATCTGGGCCGGTTCGTACTGACCGTCCAGGACGACGGCACGGTTCGCCTGGATGTCCTGGTCGCCGAGTCCAAGTTCCGCCAGACCTTCGATGTCGGTTCGGCTGAGGAACAGCTCAACCGCACCACCGAACTGTGCAAGGACGCTTTCCGCTCGGACGGCGAGGCTCGCCACGATCGTCCCTTCTGGCTGGACGAGCTTGCCGCTGCAATCGCTCAGACCAGTGAAAACGCCCTAGACGCGGCAGACCTTCCAGCTCGCACCTTGATCGGCAATGACGATCACCGTCAGGTTGAAGCGAAGGTCCTTGATGCCCTGCGCTCCGAGGAGGTCCAGCTCGGTCAAGTCACCGGCATTGCCGTGGTCGTCTCAGCCGAGGACGACCAGTCAGCACCGGCGGTCAGGAGCCTCGGCCAGCACATCCTGGTAAGGCTGAACAAGCGCGAACTGCTAAACGTCATCGGCGCTCTGCGCGCCAACCAGGACCCCACCAACGCCGACCCCCTTGTTGTATCTGAGGACCACAGTGGGACCGTGACGATCCCCGATACTGGCGTCGAGACCGCCTCAGCAGGAATTGCTGGCGACCTGCCTGCTCCGGAAGCACCAGCGGCGCCCGTCAAGGTTGTCGAAGCAACTGCTCTAGCCACCATGCCGAGCACGGTAGTTGTGCATCCCTCTGCCACAGAGGTAGATCCTGTCTCTCTGAAGGCTCATCGCGGTGGGCTCTCCGAGGAGGAACTGAGGCTTCGATACAATAGGATTGTCGACGTCTTCGCTCGCCACAAGGTCGTGGTGACCGCCCCTGAGGTGGGCAAGTGGCAGGAGGGACCCGGCTTCTACATCTTCCGGTTCATCCCCAATCCTGGGGTTACCGTGGACAAGCTGACTAACCGACGCGACGAGATCTTCCTAGCCCTGGCACTACCCTCCGGATTCAGCATTCGAACCCGCAGCGACCGCGGCTCCGTGCTCTTCGAGATCCCTAAGATCGACGACGAGAAATACGGGGTCGACGCCAAGGCGCTATGGCAGCAATGCCCGGCCGATCCCGAGAGCCTCATCGCCCCCCTTGGCGCCGACATCGAAGGCAACCCGGTCACCATCGACCTGTCCTCCGCGGACTCCCCGCACTTGCTGGTGGCCGGCACTACCGGATCAGGAAAGTCCGTCGCCCTGGACACAATCCTCAAGGGCTTGGTCCGGTATGACAAAAGCGCCCTGCGGCTCCGCCTCGTCGATCCCAAGGGCACCGAGCTTGTGGACTTCGAGGACGACCCTCACCTTGATGGCACGATCGGTATGGATGCCGCCGACGCCATCGAGATTCTTGAGGAAACTGTCGAAGAGATGGCCGTGCGATACAAGGACATGAAGGCGATCCGCACCCGCAAGCTCGTCGAGTACAACGCCAAGGTCGAGAAAGCAGACCGAAAGCCATGGATTGTCATCGTCCTGGACGAGTACGCCGACCTCACCAGCGATCCCGAAGAGAAGAAGAGAATCGAAGCGCTACTCAAGCGCCTGACGCAGAAGGCACGCGCTGCTGGCATCCACGTCATCGCTGCCACGCAGCGTCCGAGCGCGGACGTTATCTCGACAACCATCCGATCCAACTTCCCCGCCCAGCTCGCCCTGAGGGTAAAGACCGCGACTGACAGCCGCATCATTTTGGACGAGACCGGCGCAGAGGCTCTGGCCGGGCAGGGTGACGCTTTCCTGCACACGGCCAAGGGCACCATACGAATGCAAGTTGCCTACGACGGAAGCTAGCCGGGCAAGCCGCATGCCACATGCTGTCGCACCCTGTTCGTGGGGCTGAGTTGAGGCGCGCCAAGCTTGCATATTGTCGGGGAGCAGCAGCTCGTGAGTGTCTAACTGCGTGACAACGCCAGCGAACAACGCAGACGAGTGCGAACGTCTACGGACCATTAGTGCAGGTGAGAGCCACACCGCCCAAGGCAGCCCCCTCACCCAAGTTGCATCGGAACGAAGGGGTCATGCCGCTAACGTACGCAGCTGTACGAGCGACGACCGCTCGGCTTGTGCAGAGTGCATTCAGCCCATGAGGTCAGTCGGCCTCGTGCTCTCGAAGCGGCAGGGCGATGGCCGGCGGCACTGACGATCGCTATGGAAGTAGTGCGGACAGCATGTCTGGTGGCGTTGGGCAGACCGGCCCGATGAGCCCTTGGAAGCCTGCCCGGTGCCGGATCTGCTCCGCTAATATCAACAACCCCAGACGATGGCAACACGCGTCAGCCGGGGACGGCGCCAGCGCACGAGGCGAGGCCCGACTAGGCCGAGATTAGATCGAACTCCTAATGCGGTGGCCTAGTGACTGAGCCGCGGCCAGCAGCTGCGGCTATATCCGGGCTCGTCGACGGGTGTACAGCGGTCACCAAAAACATGACTGATCCCCCTCTTCCCTGTTTACTCTCGCGCGTCATCCAGGGATGAGGCATCTTCGCCGTCCCTACTGGCTGCCGAGGCGTACAGGTCTTCGATCGTCGCGAGTCGAGATACGGGACTAGCCTCGCCTTCTTCCAGCTCATCGGTCAGCTCGGGTCCCCATAGCACGCTCTGAAGAGCCATGACCCTCTTACGCCGGCTTGCAAGGTCGCTGGAGTTCCGAACCCCGCTTTCATAAACTCGGGCAGCCAGACTTACCGACGGATCAGCTGACACGCCAACCGGAAGTCGGACCAACTGATTCACAGACTCCGAGAAATCGATAAGCTTGTCACGGAAGGCAGCTCTGCTAGCAGAGTTTAGAGGCAGTTCATCTACGTGCGAAGAAAGCGCAAGGAAGAGCGAATAGAAGTCGACCTTTTTGGACCATCGCCACTTGTTGGGCCATTCGAGAATGTGCGTCAACTCTCCAAGAACTTTAGCAAAGACGTCTTCCACCTTCGCTCGATCCGGGAAATCCGTTTCGAACGCACTGTAAAATTTATCCAGGCTCGCTTTCTTGTTTTGCGGACCAAACAATGCGGCTACGACTAGCTCACCGACATATTCGATATCCAGCATCCTGCGGAAATCATTTGCCGTGAACAACTTCGAGGTGACCCAGAATTCGTCTTGGCTAAGCTTATTTACGCATGTGATGAACTCACCCCAGTAAGTCGCTTGACGCAACTCTTGACCATTTAGCGCTACATTATTCCTGTTGAGGCGACCGAAAATGTCTCGGATTTCATCTTCTTCCATGATGGGCAGAGACCTGACGACGAAACGGTACTGCCAAATTCGCCGCTTCAGATCATCGCCGAGATCCGAAAAGGCTAGACCGCTGTAATCCCCGGCATCATCTGTGAGCGCATACGACCCATCCACAAACTCCATGCATGCGCGAATCCTTTGCTGCCCGTCCACGACTGTGTGCACTTCATCCCCTTCAGCCGTAGTGGAAGACTGCAGATACAGTTCAGGGACAGGATAACCGCGAAGGATCGTATCGATAAGGTAAGACTTCTGAGAAACTTGCCAGACCGGGTTCCTCTGAAAGGGTGGGCTCAGTTCCAACTCCCCCGCGTTCAGCCTCTTCCAAAACCATGCGATCGTCTGATGCGTGGCTTCCGCAAAGCGCTGATTGGCAGGTGTTTCATAGCTCAACGAACCGCTCCTTTGAATTATCTCGTATACTCTGCTCGACGGTTTCCGCGTGCCTAGCCTTCGCTATCTGGCATCGTCAACTCAAAGCGCAAATCCCTGACGCATTTAACCTGATAATAACGCAAGGATTCGAAGTCTCGATAGATTCGCGCCTTTACTTCTCTTCCTTGAGTTGGCTCTTTGAGAGAAGCTCTCGCTAGCGCAGACGTCCACTGGGCGCCGAATGGAACCTTAGACAGTAGCTGATCTGCCGCAATTGTACCGTCAAAAATCAGATTTTTATGATGCCATTTGAACATGCTCTTCTCGAACTTGGTCAGCGCTAGGCTTTGCGAGGGAGTCAATGTTCTAAGCCACCTCCAACTTTCATCAAAGTGGCGGGAGCTGATTATGGCAATGTCAATGTCAGATCCCCCATGAAAGTGAGAGAAATTCTTCTTCGGTGAAAGACTGACGCCCACACAGGCACTTCCGACCACAACGATTGAAAACGGATCGACGTCAAGGTCACGTCCCAGCTCGATTTTCCACTCGACGTACTGACGACGGTTTCTAAATATCCATGGCACACGATCGATGACGTAGTGGTTGACGAACTCTCCAGGGGAGAGCGACACCAACTCTCGCTGGATTAGCGCGCCATCGACCCGGCTTGAGCCGTCTGTCCGCTCTGCTTCGATAACCACAGGGTGATTCTGACAGCTGCTGGGTTCAATGTCAGTCAGTTCACAACCCTTCCCTTCTTACATGCGTGCGCGCACTTGATCAATTAGAATAAATGCAATATAACGGTCAATTCACCGGATCGCGTCGCTTGGTTTTGCCACAGACAGCTCCCGAGGCCGTTCCGTCATCGAACCCCATCCTCGGGCTCTGCAGGCCGTGGACCATCTGTGGACTGCTCTCGCTCGGTCTGCCACGTGCAGGGCCGTGAACTGCTGCATAACCTGGGCATCAAAGGCCCTCCGGAACTGTCGCAGCAGCGCTGCGCAGTAGATCGAACCCGTCGACGGGCGAAAACCATAGGGTCTGCCGCGGGCATGCTGATCAGCGCCTCAAGGTCCGGAGCGACGGTTACAGATCCCGCCCGGCAGTGACCGAGGATGGCTGCTCTGCGGCCCCAAGCATGCGCTACGAGGCCGCAGGTAGGTCACTTGGGCCGTCGGACCTCCGTCAGAACGTCGTCCAGCAGTCCTCTCACGTCGCTTCCGCCCAGGACCAGCTGTCGATCCAGTAGCCGGTTTCCGGTTTCGCAGGAGGTCTCACTCACCAGGGAACACCCGTGGCAGGCCGAGAGATTCAGCTGTGAGGCTCCCTGACGGTCGCTTTCGATGCAGACCGGGTCGTTGGAACAGAAGTCCGCGTCGTCCAGAGCTGCCACCAGGAGTGGGATCAACTTCTTTGGATCCCCGAGCCTGACGAGACCACCGAGAGTCCCCTGGGCGTCCCCTGCCGCGGTATAGATCAGGATCCCGGCGGTCTTGTCCGTGCGGTCGGAGTTCGCATAGATCCTTTCCTGCAGCGAGGCAGACGCGTAGCCGCTGGCGAACGCCAGTCGCCGGATGAGCAGGTGCGCCAGCGTGTGCAGGGCGATGTACCTGGGTTCCGGCACGTCGAGGCGGCCGGCCCAAGGAGAGTCGCCCCTTCGCGTCTTGAGGATGCCGGCGCGTGCCTGCACCTCCGGCTGTGCCTCCCATGCGGCGAGCTTCTCCTCGTCGAACCGCAGGAAGATTCCTTCCCCGAACAGTTCGATCGCCGGGTAGGTGGGCCGATAAGACTTGTCAGCCCCTAGATCGGCGTTGATCAGCTTCGCTTCCGCGTCGTGGCGTCGGAACCCCCGCAGGGCACGGACCTCCCGTACCCGGCGTACCTGTCCGATGCCGCTGATCTTGGCGAGGAGGCTCTGCGGTCCCGCGAGCCCTTCGAGGCTTCTCCCGTCGACGACGAAGTCGCTTCCCGTGCGGTCGCGTCCTTGGCCGAGTTTCTTCAGGAACGCCGCCCACTCACCGTCCTTCAGGTCTAGCAGCAGCTCACTCGCGGGGTTTTCCTCCCCTGCCGCGACGCCGAGGACGGTTTCCGCCGTCACTCCGATATCGTCGGCGATCAGCTGCGCCAGCACTTCCGACTGGGGCCCGCCGTTGTCGGTCACGACTTTCCCGAAGAGCATGTGACCACGGATCTTGTCGGCCGTCTCCGCGGACTGCGGGCGTTCCTCCGGGATGTCGAGAGCCGAGATTCTCTCGGCCATGTAGTTGCCCGTGGCACCGCGCTGCACCGCAACCAGCTCGTACGGGCAGGGCTTCTTGACGGAGGCCTCCGGCTCCCAGGGCTGCCGTCCCGCGCAACGGATCCCGTCGCGGTGCAGGGCCCCCTTCGTCACGAGTTCAGCGAGACTGCGCTCATTCCCGCACCCGTGGCACTTCACCACCAGGGCCGCGAGGCCTTCGCCACGAGTGGCCAGCTTGCGGAACCTGAGTGCCTTGTAGTCACGGCAGAAGCAGACCGCTTCGTTCAGGCTCGCCGCGCGCCCACGATGTGCCCACTGGAACCAGTTGATGTCCTGGATGTGGCTGCCTTTTTCGCAGACGGCGACATATCGCATCGGTACGAGCGCGCCGCCGCAGTCGCAGGTGTTGCTCCACTTGCCTTTTTTCCTACCGGTCAGCTTCGAGAGCTTGTCGCAGCGCTCGCAGAACCGCCAAGCGGGAAAGCGCCAGTACGGCAGCGCAGGGGTTTCTTTTGCGGCCCGGTCCGCGTGCGCCGGTGGTTGTCTCAGGACACCGGCACCGAGGCGGGCCATCAGACGCTCACAGCTGATCTCATGGGCGAACTTCTTGTCCCACCAGGACGTGTCCGGCGCCATGAGCGACTCGCCTCGCACGTCGACGATCGCTCCCACACCGAACGGTGAGATCGTCTCGGAGAGGCGCAGGTCATGCCTGATCTTCTCCATGGTGCACCTCCTCCTGCGGTTCCTGGACCTCGACCGCCACGTTGGGCTCCACGGACCTCATCGAGTCGGCGACGAGCCACCCTTCGCCGGGCTGGCCGAACTTCTTCAACAAAGCTGCTGCCTGGTCTTTCTTCGTCCGCTGGTAGTACAGAGGCTCGCCTGACTCCCGTGCCTGGCCTGCCCGTCGGTCCCAGTCCCTCAGGAGGTTCCATACGGCGGAGCGTGTTTCCGGGGCTTCGAGGCCGTCGGCGCGCGTCACGTATACGAGGAACCGTTCGACGAGTCGATCGACCGCTTCGTGGATCCTGTCGTCCTTGAGGTCGAACCGACCCGCCGCTTCGTTCGGGGCGAGAGCAGTGAACGACTGCCGCAGCAGTGCCACGAGCGCGCCGGCGAGCGATCGCTCGCGCGAGGCCAGCGACCACGGTGTGACGCTGGTGGGCTCCACGCTCCGGTAGAGGGCCTCGTGGTAGCCACGGAAGGTCTCGAAGTGCGACCGATCACGGGCCCTTCCCGACCGGAACAGCGTGACGACGACGCCCTTCGTGTCTCCACGTCCGACACGGCTCGTGGCCTGGATGTACTCGGCCGTGGTCTTCGGCTGCCCCACCATGAGCATCAGCGCGAGCCGTGGGATGTCGATGCCCACGGAGAGCATGTTCGACGAGAGGACCACGTCTACGGCCTCCGGCGACTCGTCGGCCCTGACCCTGAGCGCGCGGAGATCGTTCGGCAGTTCCTCGGCTCCGCGACGGCTCGTCAGTTCCAGAACCGCTCTGACGCGCCGCAGGGGGAAGCCGAGCCTTTCGGCTCGGGGTTCCAGACGACCGTTGACGTCGTCGACGACCAGCGTCCCAGTACGTCCGAGCTCACGAAGACTGTTGTGGTACATGACCAGCGTCCAGTACGCGTCGCGTGACGCGGCGGACGGGGCGCGGGCGGCGAGCGCCTCCGGCATCTCCACCATGGGGGTGACGGCTGCGATGACGGCCGACGGCTGCGAGACCGACTGTGGCATCAGGCCGATGTAGAGACGTCCTTCTCCGCTTTCCACCGGGCGGGAGAAGAAGGTCCGGTCGTCGTCGAGTCCCGATGGCGGGTACAGGGCGACCTCACGCCCGTACAGTCCCTCGACCTGTTCCTCGGACGCGCGGATGGTGGCCGTCGAGGCCACGATTTTGGGACTGGAGTTCGATCGGCTCAGCAAGAGCTGGATCATCGCGTCGAAGACGGCGACGGTGGTTCCGAGCGGCCCCGAGAGCAGGTGCAGCTCGTCCTGGATGATCATGGATGGTTGCCTGAAGGTGGTCCCGAGACCGAGCAGCCTGCCCGCTTCCGGCTTGAACTGCAGACGTGCGAACTTGTCGACGGTGGCCAGGAGGATCGTGGGCGGTTCCTTGTACAGCACCTCGTCGACGACAGCGAGCGGAAGCTCGCTGGCGAAGTCGCACGACGCGTCGACACAGTGGAGCACGACGTCCACACCGTCCAAGCGCATGCCGTAGTCCTCTGGCTTGTCGCTCCTGAGCCTCGGCACCAGGGGCGTCAGACACCATGGGCAACTCTCGACCTGGAACTCGTTCGCCTCTTCCGGGCGCGCGGCCTTCTGAAGCCGCTTGAGTGCTTCACGTGCGTCTACTCGCGTGCCGGGGGTGACGTCGTTGCCCACCCACAGACCGATCGAGAACGGCGCCATGCCCTTCGCCCGGTCGTCCGTGGCCCGCAGCCGCTCCATCGCGCAGACCAGTGCCGCGGCCCGTTGGAACTGTTGAGAGGTCAGCAGCCTCAGGGTGTAGCGCGTGATGACGGCGGTTCCCCCGCCGGCCGTGCCGTGAGCGAGCCGTCGGCGGAACACCTCGATCGCGGCGAGACCCAGGTATGCCTCGGTCTTGCCGCCACCGGTCGGGAACCAGATGAGGTCGACGAGGTCCCGATCCTTGTGCCCCTCATCCACGCTGGAGGCCAGCGACACGAGCAGGAAACCGAGCTGGAAGGGTCGCCACCGCGGCTCCGGCACCTGCTCCTCCGGCTTCCCGCGGTTGATGGACGCCTGCCGCATCTGAAGACGCATGGCGGCCATGCCAAGTGAGAAGGCCGTTCGAAGGTCCTCTCCTCCCGGCGCCCGGAGGAGGTCTATGCCTTCCCTCATCCTGTCGACGGCGTCCTGCGAACGCCCGGCGATGCGGACGGCCACGGCCCTGTCGTCGCTGAAAGCCTCCGCCCGTTCCATCTGGCGGGAGGCCCAGCCGGCGAACGCCTCGAGGAAGGCGTCCAACGACCGAAGGACCGCATCGGGATCCTTGTCGATCTGCTGGAGGTGCCCAAGCTTCAAGGCCTCGGCCTCGGCCGTCCCTTCGTCGAACCCCGTGGTCTCGACGGCGGGCACCACGAAGGCCGGCACGGGCTCGAGGAAGACCTTGGCACAACGGCCCTCCGCGAACTCCCAGTCCGCGGCCATTCCGTGCCCGACCGCGTAAACCTTCCGGTTTCGATAGCGCAGGCGCAGCTCGGCGGCTTCCGGGTCGGTGTCGATCGAGCGCGTCGTGTCGTACTCCCGGATCTCCGCCCCGGCGG
This sequence comes from Streptomyces sp. IBSBF 3136, assembly GCF_036815105.1. Lineage (NCBI taxonomy): Bacteria > Bacillati > Actinomycetota > Actinomycetes > Kitasatosporales > Streptomycetaceae > Streptomyces > Streptomyces sp. IBSBF 3136. Next base: position 37,361 of record NZ_JAJSZC010000006.1, on the reverse strand, counting down.
AGGGAGCGGCAGCCAGGTGGACCTGGAACAGCGTCCGAGGGATGTCGTGTCGGTCGTCGCCTGTTGATTCGGTCAGGACCCGTACGTGGACGGTGACCAACGAGTCGCCCTGGAAGTCGCGCCACCGCGACCCGATCTCGACCGAGACTCCACCCACGGAAAGGCGCTCGGGCCCCTTGTCCCGTCGGAGGTCGAGGCCGTCGACGGAGAACGGGGTACGCCGCCACCTGGGCGGCCCGTCTCCCTCGACAGCGGCGTACGTACCGCACGAGAAGTCGACGTCGACGGAGTCGCCGTCGGTGACGAAGGAGAGCGCGACGGATGAGGGCTTCCAGTCCTCGGCCAGAGGGACACCGGCCCCGCTCTCCTCGACATCACCATCGGGGATATCCGCCGATACCTCTTCGTCCGTGTTCTCGTCGCCGTGAGAGCCTCGTGCCTCGGCTTCGACAGGGAACAGCATGCCGACGGCGTACTGCCGGTGAGGCAGGTTCGCCGTGACCTCCTCGTCTCCGGCCTCGGGCCCCACGTAGGAGGCTCGGAGGTGGTGAAGGGCCTCCTTCTGGGCTGCTGTGAGGTTCACTTCCCAACCTGCTTTCGAAGAAGATCCTGGAGCCGCTTCTTGTCCTGCTTGGACGCGACCACGTGGAGCGTGACCCGCGCCCGTGTGACGGCCACGTAGAAAGCGGCGAGTCCCCGGTCGTTGTACTCCTGGGGCAGGTCGCAGACGATGACGTGCTCTGCCTCCAGCCCCTTGGCGTAGCGGGGGTTGGTCACAAGGAATCCGGCCTCGCTCCTGCGCGGCTCGGCATCCTCGGACACACTGATGATCCAGATGTCCTGTCGGCGGGCCCCGTTCGCGACGAGGTCGCGAGCCACGGTCTCGGCCGCGGAGACGCCGGCCGTCCCGTCGGACCACCGCCATTCCACTCGGTCGCCATGGACGATGCCCGGGTCCCCGACGTCGGCGCCGAGGTACTCCTGCACGACGTGGACGATCGCACGGGTGTTGCGCACGTTCCGGTCCAGGTCGTACTGGAGCGCCTCCTGCTGGACCAACTCGCAGACCTCCGGGTCGAACTCGCCGTCGACGCGTGCCTGGTTGTTGGGGTCGAGGAACATCCTCCACCGGCCACCTTCTCGACCCCCACGGATCACGGCGTCCAAGGCATCCATGCCTCCGGCGTTCATGAGGTCCTGTGCCTCGTCGACGAAGACGACGTCGTACTGCTTGTCACCGGACAGGTCCGCGAACGGAAGGAGATCGATCTCTCTGCCCTCGATCCGCGGGCCGAAGAAGTCGACCAGGGCGGGCGAGTGAAAGGTGATGAGCACCGACTTCCCTTCGCCCGCCTCCTGCTTCGCGCCCTCCGCCAGCACCAGGGACTTCCCGGTGCCCGCGCCACCGAAGACGAGCATCCTCGGGTTCCGGGAGAGCGCGGCCAAGACCCTGGCCTGCCCCTCGGTCGCTCGATTCTGCTCCTCCAGCACGGCACCCCGCTGCGCGTCGATGACGGGCATCCTGGTGAACTCACCGAAGAGGCGCGCCCGGAGCGTCTCGGACCGGGCGACTCTGATTCCGTGGGGAGCGGTCCTCGCTTCGGCGGCGACCTTCTCGAAGGCTTCGGTCAGTGCGGCAATGCTCATCTGCTCCTTGGCCCACCAATGGCTCCCCTTCCATTCGACGGCTGCCGGAGGCGCGTCGATGTCGGGGGTGAGGGCAACGGCCTCGGTCGCGAACCAACCGACGCCTTCCTCCTGGAGGATGTCGCGCAGCGCGTACATCGCCGACTGCGCCTGGTCCATCGGCGACTCGCGCAACTTCTTCCAGTCACCGTGGCGGTCGATGGAGTACCAGACACCGTCGTACTTCCTGACGCCCCCGCCCTTGACCTCAACGATGATGACTACGCCGTTCCAGAGCACGACGAAGTCCGCTTCACCCTGCTGCTTGACCGCGTGGCTCCGCAGCTTCACGGAGTGGAAGGCGACTGCGTCGGAGGGGCCGTCGATCGCTCGCAGCAGCCGGGCCACCCGCCGTTCGGCGTTGCTGGTGGTGGTCGTCTCGATGTCGGCGAGATCCGGTATGACGATCACGATCCCTGCTTTCGCCAGAGGCCCTCGTAGGCACGGAATCCGAGGAAGTCGTTGACCGCGCCGAAGTTGTCGGCGACGTCCACGATGAGGCACTCCTCCTTGCCGCCGTTCTCAGGACCACGCAGACCGCGGCCGGCCATCTGGATGTAGGCGCTGGGACTGAACGTGGGCCTCGCGATGTACAGCGCCCGGACGCCGGGCGCGTCGAATCCCTGGATCAGCAGGTCGCAGTTGGCCAGAACCCTGATCTCGTTCCTCTTGAACCTCTCGATGACGTCACGGCGCGTCTGCCGTCCGGTCTGGCCGCTGACCGCCTCGGCCGCGACCTTCCGGTAACGCAGTGTCGCGGCGAGGACCTGGGCGGACAGGACGTTCGGCGTGAACACGAGGATCGGCCATTCCGGATCCCGCTTCAGGATGTCGTCCACGAGGATCTTCATGCGGGCCTGGTCCCGGCCGATGCGGTCGAGGACCTGGGGTTCGAGTTTGCGCAGGGACCGCACCTGTGCGAGTTCATCCGGCTCCAGCCGGACCTTCACGCCGTCCAGCACTTCGTGTCGGACCCTGGCGAGGACACCTCTCTTCGACAGCTCCGGGTAGGCGTTGCCGTCGAAGGCGCTCATCTTGTGGTGACCGAAGCGGGCCGCCAGTTCCTTCGTCGGCTCGGTGACATCGCCGCTGCCCTTGAACGGCGTCGCCGAGATGCCCACCAGAGGCCGTTCCCAGCTACGCCCGTCGACTCCGAGCCACCTGAGGATCTTCGTGTACATCTTCGACCCGCCGGCCCGGTGCGCCTCGTCGATGAACACCGCGGAGGCCCTGCTCAGCCACTCGTACTCAGGAGTGTCGGCCACCCGGTCGAGCTTGGCGTCGGTGGCCACGACCACACTGAACTCGGTGTCGGGTTCGTGGACGACATTAGTGTTCCAGAGCCGGCCGATCGTCAACGGACGCTCGTCCCCGAGCCAACGCCAGACGGTGCCGAACGTCTGCACCGCCTGCTCGCAGAGCTCCTCCGACTGCGCGATCCAGAGCACGGTTCCGCTCATCTCGCCGTCCACGAACAGCCGCAGCACGGTTTCGGTGGCCACCCGGGTCTTCCCGGCTCCCGTCGGGAGCTCCACCATGCCCTTGAGCGCACGACCGTCCCGTCCCCGGGACGTCAGGACCTTCTGCAGTTCCTCCCTGATTTTCTCTTGGAAGTCGTGCAATGGCTTGAGCTTCACGGCACCGGGCACGACGAACTCATCGTCCTGGTGTCGGGTGCGACGCCCGGCGTACTTGGCGCCGAACCCCATCTTCCGAAGCCAGGCGACGGTCGATGCTCCCCCCGCCCATGTCGTGGGGACGTCCGTGTACCCCTCGGCGCTGAACTCCTCCGCGAGAAGCTTGATCGAGTCGCTGCCATAGACGGTCAGGAACAGCTCGGCGACGGACGTGGAGCCGTTCACCAGACCCTGGCCCTTGAGTGCCTGCCAGAGTCCCTTCGGCAGGTTCTCCTTCAGCGTGTCGTCACCGAAGTAGATCGCCAGCCGTTCCGCGTCACTCGACGCGGCCCGGGCGTCCTGCCGTTGCGTCTCGAGATGTTGGTCGACCCGTGCCTGGAGGATGTCGCTCAGCTCGGCGTTCGACAGGCGCAGGTCGAATGCCTCGTTGACGATCTGTAGGACACGCTGTTCGTCCAGGTCCGCTTGAACCACGAGGGTCAGTCCTTGGAGGTGCCATTCGAGCGACTGGTCCTCGACACCATCTTCCGTGGTCGCGCGCTTCGTGATCTGGACGGCCTTCGCCACGGTCGCGTTCATGACCTTGTCCTCGACGAACGTCGAACGCAGTCCGGTGTACAGGTCGAGGACGCGCTCCTCGACCTGCCGACCGTCGACCAGCAGCGAGAAGGTGAAGCTGTCCTCGAATCGACGGCACCCGACTATTTCGACGAACTGCTCTGCCTCATCCTGATCAACTTTGAGGTACGGCTTTTGCTTGGAAGTGAGGAACACGCGTTCCTCCTCGGTCGTCGCCAAATACACCGCATCGGGCCGCCTCGTCTCGATGATGCGTCCCACCCGGGCAGGGATCAGTACCGGATGCCCGCCCGGGTAAGCCAACCTACTTGCGGTGAGGACGAATCCCGTCAGCGCCGGATTGCTGATGGGTGAGGTGACCTCCGTCTGGAGGGCTTCACGCAGTACCTCCGAAGGAACCTCACTCAAATCCTTGGGCAGCGACAGAGCGTCCTCAACGTGGCGCAGTCCTCGGAAGAGAGGCAGTAGGGCCTCATACTCGACGAGCGACGCGGAGACTACACGGTCGGGAGTCCGGTAACCGCGAGCCGACTTGAGCAGGCCGGCTCGGCCAGCCGCCCATCGAACAGGGGAAAGAACCCGGTGGCTGAGCCCCGTGTCGATGTCCGTGCAGAGCCAGTGACCTGCCTGGTCGAGTCTGAGCAGTCCTTCCGTCCACCGCTCGCGCACGAGTTCGGACGCGCCCGCGTCCTCCAACATCAGGAGTACCGAGAATGGACCGGGACCGTCCCCCCTGTCGAACTCCACCTGCTCGACGGGGCGTTCTCCGGGCCCGAGCCTCCGATTCACCTCGTCCAGCACGTACTGGCAGTAGTCATCGAAGTGGACCTCGTCCTCGAGCGAGTACGAGCCGACCGGCTCGGTGATGACGCCTGCGGCGTGTGCGAGCTGGGGAACACACTTCGTCCGGTCCAGAACTCGATCGGGTGCGCTGTCGCCAAGACCGTCGATGTCCAGCACGTACGTCGGTGGAGCCCAACCACCGTCGCGTGTCGGTACCTTGAGAGCACCTGCCTTGTTGCCCGCCACGACCTTCTGTGCCTGTGCCATCGGCACATCGGTGGCAGCGTCCCAGAACTTCGGGAGTTCGTCGTCCTCGGCCTCGGGCGACAGCCTGGCCATCCTGGCCTCGAACATCGAGAGGGGATCGAGATCCCGAAAGCCTCTGTCCCCGAGCTTCTTCTCGACGCCGGGAACAGCCAGGAAGTCCGGATCGACGAAGCACGCTCCTTCGATGTCGACATCCTCCGCACGATGGAGGAAGACCCGGTCACGGTCCTTGATGGACAACATGCCGCCGGTCGTCGGTATGACCTTCGCGGGACCGAAGCCGTTGGGATTGCGCAGCACGAAATAGAGCGCCTTCGCTGCAGAGGCCACATCCGGCCCCTCCGCCCACTCACGCAGCCAAGACAGGACACCTCTCTTGGAGATCTTCTCCAACGCCTTCAAATCATCTCTGGGGCGTGAGTCGGCGAAGGCGGTGGAGACGCTGCACACGTAGAGCGCCCTCAAGCGAGTCACACGCTGCTGACCGTTGGCGTAACAACGCCAGTGCGGCACGGCGTCGTCGGTGTGTGGCGATTTGATCCACTCTTCGTGGTCACGTTCGGACGCCTCACTGACGCCGAAGTCGAGGGGACGGAGCTCTAGCGGCGTGCGTAGCACGCCGGTCGCGTCGGGGATCAGAGCCTTCTCACAGCCGAGCTGCGGAACATGGGCGCAGAGAATCTCGTCGCCGAAGGAATGGGTCTCACGGCCACGCGCCGGCATGTAGTCCAGGTGTGCTGCCGGATCGTCGACGGACGAGACCTTCGGCAGCATGTCCAGGAACATCCCCGAGAGAGTCACGAGGATCTCTCGGTTGTACGTGTTCGAAAGCAGGGTGGTGCGGTCGTCGTTGACGCTCCAGGGGGCGTTGAAAAGGGCGGATGCCGATGTCCTGTCCTGGAGCGGGAAATACGACCAGAACTCGCCCGTCCTCAGTTGTGCGAAGCGTGCCGGCATCGCGACCGTGACCTTCATTCGGTCACGAGACACCGCTTCGCCGACTTCGATCCGAGCCTCAGGACTGGGTGCATGCATTCGGTTGTCGACGTACCACTCTTCGTGGTCACCGTCTGGACGCTCGATCCGAAACCTGCCGTCGCCCAGCTCCCGCGACACATGACTCGTCAAGAAGTTCGCGTCGGCTCCGATTACCCGGAGCCGGATCTCACGCACCGAGTTGACGAAGAGGAGGAACTCGGATCGGAATTCCTCGATCTCCTTCTTGAGATTTTCCAGCCTCGTCGCATGCGGCAATCTGACTATCGTCACCGCCCACTCCGCCAGCTCGGCCAGGATCGCGTCCTTGACGAACTCGGCCTCCGCGTCGATCCGGGTCAGGGTCCTCAGGACCGGGAGTCTCTTGGAGGCGGGCGCGATCGTCGCGATCGCCGCCTTCGCCTTCGACGAGTTGAACTCGAAGGCGACCGATCGGCTGAACACCTGTGGAGTGTCGGTGACCGCGAGCACCGACTTGAAACCGAGCCCGAACCGCCCGATCTCGTCGCCTCGTTTACCACTGAGATGCGCATGGGCGAGCGTGGTGAGGCCGCTTCGGGAGAACGGACGGCCGGCGTTCGCGCAGTACAGTGTCTGGCCGTCAAGGTCGAGGACGATCTCGACCCGCCCCGCTCCCTCCTCGTGTTCGGCAGCCCCCGACATGGCGTCAGCCGCGTTCTGCACGAGTTCCAGAAGCGTGCGGTTCGAGTAGCCCCCGACCCGGATGGACTCCTCCTGGTTGGCGTGCTCCGTGATCAGGTTCGGATTCGCACGATACGAATCAATCGCCCGCCCGAAGAGGGCATCAACCTCGCGAACCAACCCGGCGTCGGGGACCCAATCGGCACGTTTGTTCATCACGACTACACCGCCTCAACTGCTGTCACCACGACGCAGGCTGACTGCCCTGCATCTACGTGGCTCCTGAACTACGATCGCCCTGTTTTTCACTCATGCGTAAATCACACACTGCCGGACCTGCTGCGGACAGTAAGAACAGCCACCCGATCAGGTCGGTTTTTGTGGCCTTGGCGGACGAGCCGTGGTCATCCGGCGTTCGAACGCCCAACTTGCAGCGGGTCGGCGGAGTTAGGGCCCTAACTTTCTCTGCAACCAGCGCATCCCGATGCCAGCGATCGGGGTTGCAGGCTGGCATCGCACATTCGTTGGCGGGATCAGCCGGGCGTATCCCTGCCCCAACGCACCGATGTTCAGGGCGGACCCAGATCTGAAGCCGCTGAGGCACGGCCGACTGCCCTGAAAGCGGAAGCCTTCGACATCGACCCTGGGTGCATCGCGCTGCGGGAGTGGCCCTGCCAGCCCCAGCGGGGTGCAGCCGGGTCTCCTCGTGTGTGACTGCGGGATCAATGAAGCGCCCGAGCCCCCCGCCTGGCCCCCCGCCAGGCGTGCTCAACAACCCTCACAAGTCCCCCTTATTTATGGAGCTTAAGCGTTCAACAAAACGTCACGACAGGGAACCCCTGTTACCGATTCGCAATCTACGTGCGCCATGCGGTGCGCTACGACAGAGACGTCACGCCATCAGGAAGTTTGCCTGCCAGGCAAAATGCCTCACACCCGGAGCCGCCTCGACCGACCCAACCGGCCACCCCAACGGCGACCGCTTCCCAGCGCCACACCTCGGTGGCGCATGAATCGATCTTCACAAATCCACGCGTTTGTGCGCTGTTCAAGCTTTCAGGAACCGCTCAGCAAGCGGAAGCAGTTTTGCCGAATCGGCTCAGACCAGTGGGGCACACCACCAAGGCAGTGCGCCCCTTGTGCGCCCCCGTTCCCACCCACCGGATCACGGAACGACTCACGGCATGCGGCATAGCGAAGAGCATCGCGCTCGCTGCGGCACGGGGGCAGTCTCCCGGTCGACCTGGGTCCCATAGCGGGCGGCGCGCTCGCCGTGCCAGGACTCGGGACTCAGGACTGTCAGCGGCTGGTCGCGGTCAGGTTGGGCTGCGCAATCAGCGCATCCGGCTTCGCGCCTCCTCCTGCGCAGTACGGAGGACGCGGTACAGAGGGAGTCAATCCTCTGCGGCGTCTAGCAACCACCCGCATAGCTTGACCGAACAGCACCCTGCCGGTCGCCAGTGGTGCGGGTGCTCCCTGCGGCTTGGTCCGAGGGAGGACGCGCCCGTCGCAGTCCTCCAGGAAGATCTCTGCATCTTTCAGGCACGCTATCCGATTGTGTAGGCGGTGTCTGTCGGGGCTGCCATAGCGTCGGGCCGCACAGAAGCGCCTCTCAGCTGAGCTGCTCGTCCCTGCCATGGAGCCATGCAGCTGTGTCGAGGACCCTAAGCACACCGATGTCCTCACCGATGCCTGCCAGGCCGCGGACGTCTTCGAGATGGGCTACCAACATGCGGTCGTCAGCGCGAAGTGCGCGGCGCACGTCAGACCAAAAGCTCAAGTCAGTTGGGGGGCGCTCGAAGACCTTCTTGATCACCGAATCGTAGACAGGCAGCAAGCGAGGGCGCTTGCGAGCAAGTAGTTTCCCAGCGCCGACCGAGCCTATGCCGTCGACATCGCGCAGGCTCTGCCACAGGTTCCACGCTGGACTGTCCTTGGCGACGTGCCGATCCTCCGCTGCCGCGAGCTCGAGGTCCACGGGAATCTGTGAGAGTAGACGGCTGTAAGGGTTGCGACCCGTCTGCTCTAGCACGTGGAGGACTGCCCGTACTGGCACGTCGACACTCAACGTGGCAACGGCAATGAAGTCCGCCGGCGTGAAGTGGTTCGCCACCTCCGGCTGGTCTCCGCCGCCTAACAACCGCTCGAACCGCGCACCGGTATAGGCAGGCGCACCGTTGGGGAGGACCGCCCAGTAACGACGCAGCAGGCCAGCAACGTGGTGCCGATCCCACAGGACCGGCGGGATCTTTAGCGTCATCGGGTCTCCTGGCGCTGTGCCGCTGCATGGATTCGCGGCCGCACCGCCCTCCTACTCAACAGGGTCACCAAGGCGGTGGCGGTTGTCAGCGCGGCCTCGGCCGCCTCCTGGGACACGGGAACCTCCCGCGGACCACCCGCGTGCCGGTCACTGTGCCCTTCCCACAGGTCCGTGAGCATGGTGACCACTCCGCCGGTGTTGCCCGGCTTCCCGGACTTGTCCGTCAGCACGTATTCGTACTTCGCGTCAGCGTCCCGGAGGTGATCCCGGACCTTGCCGAGCGTTGGCAGCTGGTCCCGTGGCAGGAACATTGGACAAGCAACAGCCTCAACCGCGCGGATCAAGGCAACGTAGGCACCGCTTGGGTCGGTGTGCACCGCCATCAGCTTGTTGCGCGCCCGCTCGAGGTACTGCCGAGCCGCAAGGTAGCCGCTGCTCTCAGCGGCATTCGCTGCCACGTCCAGCGCCTCGCTAAGACCCGCCTCCATCCTCCGCTGGAGGCCACGCTGATCCGGTGTTACTTCGTATACCGACCGTGACTCAACCAGCAAGCGGTTCAGCGGCTCGACAATGCGCTTGGTCCGTCTGACACTGCCGCTGAACCAGGTAACAAACGGCGACTTCTCCGGGGCTGGCGGTTCGGTGCACAGCAAGAAGAGCAAGTCGTCAACGACATCCCACAGGACTTCCCGCTCCGTTCCCCGGGCCAGGAAGAGCACGTATGGGTCAGGAGGCAGCGGCACCACTGGCGCTAGGACGGCACGAGTGCTCTCCGTCCTCGTTGCCTGCTCCGCCTCCCAGCGCCGGTTGAGCCGTGCCTGCTCCACCTCGCGCTTTCGCAGCTGGCGTTCGTACCTGTCCCAATCCGCCTGCGGTAGGACGAGATCCAACCGCACCATCACGTGGTGTGCCTCGTCGGGATCGAGTGCCGCCGTCTCCTGGATCCAAGCGCGGAGCGCAGGTTCGAGGGACGCTGGCATGCCCTCCATGAGAGCAGGCACAGGAGCCGTGCCCATGCGAACGGACAGGCGGTGACGGCTGGTTGATCTCATAGGCCGACGATAACGCCCTGAAGGCACACGCCACCTTCCCAATTTCCACACACAGAGGCCCTGGACACGAAGCGGGCCGCAGGCCGACGGAAGAGGACACAGTTCGACCACTTCTTGGCGGACTGTGGACCATACGTGGACAAGGACGGCTAGTGAGGAGCCACACAACCGTCTGACTAGGAGTAATGGGCGATTCGCAGGGGCCCTCCGGAGCCGTGTGCGCAGGTTCGAATCCTGCCGGGGGCACTCGCCAGATCACCTAGCAAATTTACTAGCTGACCAGGGCGGATGCCGACAGAAGAGGGCGGGAGTCAGTCTCACTGACTCCCGCCCTCTCTTGTTGTCTCTCGCTATCCGCGCAGCATCTGCGATGCACGCGACACACCTCCGACACGCACACGCGCTCCTCACGAGCAGGGCACCCGCACCCCTGACGACGTCGGGGGGCTCTGCGGAAGCATGTGGACATGCCCAAACCAAAGAGCTTCACAGCGTGGTTGATGACCTAAACCGATCACAACAGCGGCATCGGCGACCTCGCCGGCGATGTCGCTAATAATCCCGACTGGCCTTCACGGAAGGGGTGGTCGGGCAGCACGCCTACCTCGAAGAGTGCGGCGCCATCCCAGCCGCCATCGAGATGTTCGAAGACGCCTGGGTTCGATACGAGGCGTACCGGGCGGCGCTAGGCGATGCCTGAGCCGATAGCGCGGGCCAACAGGGCTTTTGGACACTCGCTGCACCTCTAGCGCTAGCTAGGGCCTGTCCGACGGGTCGCGTCACCGACCCCGCACCCGACAGCAATGTCACCCGAACGGCCTAACATGACGTGTCGCCCAAATGGATGAACATCAAGCTGAGTGGTGTCCCAACCGAGGCAATCCATGAAAGGCGAACCAAATGCACATTCGACGAATCCTCGCCGCCGTCATCGCCACGGCAGCCCTCGCCGGACTCGGCCTCACAGGCGCCGCCACCGCCACCGCCACAACCGCCACCGCCACAACCGCCACCCCCGCCAGCCTCACCCCGGGTGAGTGCGAGCAGGGCGGCGGAACGGTCGATCGGTCGAACACGTCCGCGGCCGGGCTCCCGACCTGCAAGGGCGGCAAGTTCAACGGGCAGGATGTCGACTAAACCCCACTAGGCGCCTCGCAGCCACGCGCTGCGGGGCGCTCCCACGCGGGCGTAGCCGGGAGAGCCGCAGGTACGTGCCGACCCATAAGGGCGGTCCGAATCTCCTGGACCGCCCTCGCAGCGCGATGACACGGAGCGCTATGCAGCGTCTCCGTCCTCTTCCAATGCCTTTGTGATCTTCGCGTTGGCGGCTTCCTCGTGGCCGTCGATGCAGCCGTGATAGCGCCGGTGGATCACCTCGGGAGCGCATACTCCCGCGCCTCCTCCCACACCCGCCAGTAGGTGGAAGAGCCGACCACTCCCCCACGTTCGTTTCCGAACACGCGGCCTTCCTTGGCCGCGCCAAACGCGTCCAGGTGAGCCCGAAGGATCGCCACCAGGACGGGCGGGACGGGGACCGGTCGGGCTGCAGCCCGCCGCCGCTGCCATCAGGGCAGTGCACAACAGGGCTGTGACCGTCCGCCCGGATTTCTTCATGCCCGGGACATCATCTGCACGGCGGTGCAGCCGCGCTGCGTCGTTTCGTGGTCGGCGAAGGCCTTCAGTGCGAGTTCGGCGAACGACGCGGAGTAGTGCGGGACCGGATAGCTGTCCGTGTCCCTGTCGTACAGGTGGTACAGCACGAACACCGCCGACTGCGCGGACTGAGGGCACGTCGCGGTGGCCCAGGCATAGTCCCGGTCACTGCCGGTGGGGCCGTAGCCCTTCTCAAGGTGGCTGCGCTCGCTCGTGAGGAAGTCCTTGGCGGCGGCACCGTAATAGGCGTACAGGCCGTAGCCGGGCTTCCCGGTCTTCGTCACCAGGTAGCAGTTGGTCTGCGGAGCGTCGGGATCCGCTGGGTACTCCATGACCTCAGGGGTGCCGTTCTGGGCCGCCGCCGTACCCCGCAGCGCGACGCACGAGCCCTCGGCTTGTTGCAGCAGCTTGGCCGTGTCGGGCGCGCCGAGCCGTGCGGTGGACAGGCCGGTGAGCCGCTTGCCGGTCTTCACCTGGCAGCCGTACTTCTCGGCTGCCTTCTGGGCGGTCTCGGTGGTCACCCGGCCGAGTCCGTCCAGAGCCGTACTGTTCGCCGTACCGAGCAGGTCACCGTAGGCAACCAGAGCCTTGCTCTTCCGGTTCACGCAGTCGAGCGCGACCATGACCTGGGAGGTGCCGCTGTCGTACCTGACGACGCCAGACCAGCCATGGCCGAGTGGGGCCGCCTGCGCCTTCACCCCGTTGTAGTCCGCGTTGTACCGGGCGAGGGTCCCGGAGGGGGCCGCCGTACTGCTCCAGCGCAGCTTCAGCTCCAGGGAACTGCCCTGTGGGCCGGATGCCGAGTTGTGGACACTGCAGGCGGCCAGGTAGTCGCTGTCGCCCTCGTCGCCGGCGCTCAGGTGTGACGAGTGCAGAGCCGCCCGGAGCCCGTCCTGGGCCAGGGTGCCGTCACAGGCCCGGTCCAGTGAGCGGTTATCGCTCCCCGGGTCGACGACCCCAGTGCCGTAAAGCACGAGCCCCACAAGCGCCACAGCCAGCAGGCACGCCCCTGCGTACCACCCGGCGTGTATACGTCGGAACCCGGATTTCATCTGCATCGTGCTCATTCTGTCGGGGGACGTTCGGTGCCGTGTCAGCGGTCGGCGCGAAGCGTGCTCAGCGTCCGGTCACGGCCATGCTCGTAGTCGTTCTGACCTGCGTGGACGTAGTACTTCGTCCAGTCGCTGTCGACGGCATGGCCGCGGCTGTCCGCCCATGCTCTGACCAGCTTCTCGACATCGTGCTGGCCGGCGTCGTAGGTCTTCGCGTTCTTCTCGGTCGCCTCGAGGTTCGCCTCGGACACGTGCTCCTTGTTCGACTCGTACGACCACACGTCGAGGGTTCTCTGGCTGAGGTCTCCCACGGGGCTGAGATCACTGACGGGGTTGAACATCAGCGCCGTGCTGAGGGACGTGCCCAGGCCGTGGTTGAAGTCGGCGGCCCACTGCGTCTTCTTAAACCGCTCGTCGTAGATGATGTCCGACCGGATGCCGTCATAGGCGCCCATGGCACGGGACGACTCCACAACTCGATCCCGGATCGTCTTGTCTCCGGCGTCTGCGGGGATCCCGTCCATGACATGGTGTGCGTACTGCTGTTCGGCCCCATAGAGGTGTCCGAACGCCTCCGGGTCGTTGGCGATGCCGCGCATGACGGCAGCGAGGCGCTGGTGCCCCACGGCCATGTGCGAGCCGTCCTTGTCGCTCCAGACGGAACCCTCGCTGTCCCAGTCGATGTCGTACTTCGACGACGACTCCGCGTAGGTCTCGTGCGTGTCGGCCGTGTACGACGTCAGGATGTGGGCCAGCGGCTGGACCAGGTTCTTCGGCAGGTCCTGGGCATGCTTGTCGGTGTACAGCGTATTGATCGTGTGCTGCAGGATGCGTGCCTGCGGCTCGGTGTGCTGACCGATCGGGTGATAGCCGCCCGGCGCCTGGCCGGTCGTCGCGGCCTCCAGGGCCGCGCCGAAGCCCTTGCGGACGTCGCCGTCCTCCGCCAGGACGGGTATGCCCGTCGTCGTACCGCCGGGCGGGGTCGCGAAGTGGTCCACGACGGTGTCCCAGTCCCGCCCGTGGAGCAGGTACTCCAGGTTGTCGTTATGGGCCGGGTCCAGGTACTCGGTGCTGGTCTTGGGATCATGGGACATGATGCCGAGCACGCCGTCGAGCGGGTCGTTGGCGAACCAGCCCCGGTCGTTGCCGCTGAACTTGTCCCGCAGGGCCCAGAAGGACTCGGTCGGGTTGTCCCCCTTGGCCGTGTACGACTCCTCCGCGTGCCGGATGTCGTCCGCGGTGTCCTCCAGGAACTGCCCGTTGTAGCCGTGCCCCCGCTGCATCAGCGTAGCGAGGCTCTGGTAGCCGCGGATCTTCTCGTCCGGGATGGGACTGAGGCCATCGACCTTGAACTGTTCGGTTCCGGCCTTGCGCATGTCCTCGCGGAAGTCCTTGTAGAAGGACGAGTGCGGGTCCTGGGTCGCGGTCGCCAGCGTGGTGGCGAGGCCTTTCTGGATGTCCAGGTACTGGCCGCCGTGCTGTTTGTCGTTGTGGTACGCAAGGCCGTCGAGGCTGTTGGAGAGCTGCAGCGTGCCCTTGGCGCCCAGTTCGTCCAGCAGGGTCTGGCTGAACGCCTTGTCGCCGGAGTTGTCGTGGAAGAGGCGTTGCAGCTCCCGGTAGTCGGCCGCCGTGGCCTTGCCGGAGTTGACGCGCTGCGCGATGTCCTTGCCCTCGTCGGCTTCGTACTTCTCGATGTCGCCCTGAGCCTTACCGTTGAAGTCGGGGACCTTGCCGAGGCCCGTGTCGGGACCCTTCACGACAGCGGCGAAGGCGACCTCGACGCCCTTGTCGGCGTCGTCCAGGTCCTTCACGCACTGGTCGATGCCGGCCTGCCAGGAGGCGACGGCTTTGCGTACGCTCTCCTGGTAGTCGGGATCATGCGCGAGTGCCTGGCGATCTCCCTGACTGAGCCTCCCGGTGTCGTACGAGACCACGCCCTGGTCCGACACCTTCATCCCCTGGGCGATGGCGTCGTCCCGGGCCGACTCGAGCTTCTTGCGCAGGTCCACGAACTGGGTGTGCGCATCGCGCAAAAGTGAGGCGATCGCCTTGGCCTCGGTCTGGGCGTTCTGGAACTCCGTGAGCCTGATTCTGAAGCGCGCGTTGGCGGCCTGCTGGCTCTCGCCTACCCACGTCGGGCGCAGGGTGATGCCGTGCACGTCCCGTCGGTAGGCGGTCTCCTGCTTGTGGAGCTCCTTCGCCATGCCGTCCCAGCGTTCGGCGGCCGTGGTGAGCGTGGACAGGTCTGTCGTCAGGATCTCGTGGTAGGTCGGCATGGGTCCCCGTTAGTCCAGTGGCGTGCGAGACGGCTCGGCTGTCTGTCAGTGCTCTGGTGGCGGTGAGTACGTGTCGAGCACAGACACCTTGCGCACCCCGGCGCCCACTCCGACGTCCGTCCCGCTCATCAATGTGTTGTTGTTCCGGAGGGCCGATTCGTCCCCCGACAACTGGTTCACCAGGTTCTGGACCTGTTCACTCCAGGTCTTGTGCGCCTTGCTCACGGCGCTGGACGTGACCCAGCCATGCCCGTCCTTCGCATCGAACGCCTTCACCACGGCGCTCGTCTCGTCGTCCGCCCAGGCCCCCGCCGTCGTGGTGTGCGGCTCGATCTCGTTGTGGAGCGTGTTCGCCGCGGCCTTCTTCTCGGCGGGAGAGGACGCGAGGTCCGGCTGCCCACCGCCCGTGGAGCCACCACCGCCCAGGTCGGCCGGCATCTGGTTCAACCGCATTCCAACAGGCTGCCCCGTTCCAGCGTGGTGCTCGCCTTGAGTACTTCCTGCCATGGCCCCTGTCCCCATCAGCTCTCTGGCGTACCGCGTCTCATTGGCAACGGCATTGTCACATATGGCAGTTGAACAGCATGGATCGGCATCGTTGCAACGGCCACCGGCCTGCCGGTGGCCCGCCAGAGTGATCGTCATCCTGGAGCGATTGAGGTGGCTGAGGCGGCGCCGAGTTCGTGGCGTTCGACGAGCCGGCCGCTTTCGAACGGGCTCCGGCCTGGACGAGGGCGACAAGGTAGGACGCGTTCACCGTGTGCCGGCGGGCCTGGGCGGATTGACGAGCATTTGCATCGCGGGGGCGGGCCACCGGTGATCTTCTTGACGGCCTCGAGGGGCTTCGTGTCGCAGAGTGTGCGGTTTCGTCGGCGAACAGCAGCTGGGCCTTCTGGGAGCCGAGAAGGTGCCGGAGCCCCGAGGCGCGTCGGAACGAGCACCTGCCACGAACGGAGTTCACCGAACCGTTGGGACGTGTTTGTGTCAACTGACAGATCGGCTGCCTAACGTGCGTTGGCTACTCCCGCCGTGGAAGGACACCGCACATGAGACGCGTCACCAAGCTCTCCTCCGCAACTGTCGGCCTGGCCGTCCTGGCCGTCACCGGCACCGCCGTGGCCGCCGCGAACCAGAGCGACAACGACTGGCCCTACGCCCACCACAGCGCGGCCTCGTACACCCTCGCGGCTGTCGGCGACATCGCCTGCGAGCCCGACGACGCGGAGAACGCCGCCACCCCGGCGTCGCTCAAGTGCGGCAGCCCCACCCTGGGCGGCATGAGCGCCGAGTTCGCCACCGCCAAGCAGGCCACGGGCATGCACCCCGATGCCGTGGCTCTGCTGGGCGACGAGCAGTACCAGGTCGGCAAGCTGAGCGACTTCGAGAAGTCCTTCGAGCAGGCATGGGGCGGCCTGAAGATGCTCGAACGTCCGGCGCCGGGCAACCACGAGTACTACCCGTATACCAAGAAGGGCGACAACGAAGCCGGGCAGAACGGTGCCGGATACTTCGGCTACTTCAACGGCCACGACGAGGCCGGCACGCCGGAGACCCAGGGCCAGGCCGGCGACGACACCGCCGACAAGCAGGGGTGGTACTCCTACAACCTCGGCAACTGGCACATCATCTCGCTCAACGCCGAGTGCAACTCGGACGCGTTCGAACACGACTGCTCCACGACGGACAGCGGCCTCCTCGGCCAGGAGACCCAGTGGCTCTCGAACGACCTGGCCGCCAACAAGCGTCAGTGCACCATCGCGTACTGGCACCAGGCGACCTTCAGTGCCACGACGGCGTCGACCGCCACGGTGCCCGCGTCCGCGCCGGGCGCCGGCGGCGTCGAGGGCGCAGCGACCGACGCTTGGTGGAAGCTCCTGTACCAGCACCACGCCACGCTCATCCTCAACGGTCATGAGCACGCGTACGCCCGGCTGCGCCCGATGGACCCGGCCGGCCAGTACGACCCGGCTCACGGCATCCCGGAGTTCATCGTCGGCTCCGGCGGCGAGGGCCTCGACACCCTCGCCGGCTCGCCCGGCAACTACGACAACCCCAACGTGGTCACCGCCCAGGCCGGCGCCTTCGGCGTCATGAAGCTCACCCTCAAGTCCAACAGCTACAGCTGGGACTACAAGCCCGCCCTGCCCGGCCCCGGCTTCGACTCCACGGCGCTGCAGTACAGCGACTCCGGCAGCGGCACCTGCAACTGAGGCCCCTCCTCCATATCTGAGGCGTGGGCCACGATCGAGATCAGCTCCGCGGCAGCCGTTGAAGCCACGACGTCAAGCATCAACCCAGACAAGACAGCGCTATTCGGTCGCGGGCTGGCGAAGCTCGGCCTGGAAAGGCTGGCCTGAGGGGGGTTCCAAGGCCCAGACGTCTGTGGCTGGGGCGGTCGGCTCCACGGCTCTGTGGAGGGACCGTGGCGCTCAGACGGTGGACGGGATGAAAGCTGAGGAGGGTGGCGAGTTGCTTTCGAATGCCGAGCCGGCCGGCCGGGCCGGCCGCGGCGCGACCTTTCAACTGCCCTCGGCTGCCGTATCAACCGTCACCCTGCTCGATGTCCAGATGGATCGGACCCCGAAGAACGGGGCTGGGCCGGTACGGCGGCGGGTCGGCGACCAGCCTGGGGTGGTCGAGCCGGCGTACCAACTCGGTCAGCGCGATCTGGGTTTCCCGCCGGGCCAGCGGGCCGCCGAAACACAGGTGGATGCCGCTGCCGAATCCCAGGTGCTGGTTGTCATGCCGATCCGGGTCGAAGCGGTCCGGATCGTGGAAGCGCTTCGGATCGCGGCTGCCTGAGGCCAGCATGAGCATGATCTGCGAGCCCCGGGGGATGACGGTGTCGGCGACGGTGACGTCGCTGTACGCCACCCGCCAGGGAATGATGTGCACGGGGGGCTCGTAGCGCAGCAGTTCCTCGACCAGCGGCACGACGAGGTTCGGTTCGTCGCGCAGTCGCTGCAGTAGCCGCGGGTGGCGCAGCAGCGTCAGCATGCCGTTGGTGATGAGGTTGACGGTGGTCTCGTGGCCGGCGATGAGCAGCAGTCTGGCGGTGGCGACGATGTCGGCGTCGGCCATCCGGCCGTCGGGCCCGTCGTCGTTGGCCAGCCGGCCCAACAGGCCGTCGCCCGGCGGGCCGTGGCGCTGTTCCACCAGTTCGCCGAGGCGCTGGCGCAAGTCCTCGCGGGCCTGTACGCCCTTGTCCCGTTTCTCCTTCGGGTCGGTCTCGGGGTTGTAGTCGACCGAGTTCATGATGTCGTGCACCCAGCCGTGGAACCTCGGTTCGTCCTCGCGTGGCACGCCGAGCAACTGACAGGTCACGGTTACGGGGAGCGGGAAGGCGAAATCGTCGACGACGTCGATTTGCTCCTTGCTCGCGAAGTCGTCGATCAGGCTGCCGACGGTGGCGGTCAGGTCGCCTTCCATGCCGGTCACCAGCCCCGGGGTGTGCGGGGGGCCGAAGTGGCGCATCGCCATGCGCCGCAGGCGATCGTGCTCGGGCGGGTCCATGTGGATGAACGACGACGTGGCCCCTCCCTCGACCGGGGGTAGCGGATGCGACAGATTGCGCAGGTCGGAGCTCAGGTGCGGGTCGTTCAGCGTGTCCGCGATCTCACGATAGGTACTGATGACGTAGCTGCCGTCCTCCTGCCGAGCCACCGGCGTCTCGCGCAACTCGGCATACAGCGGGTACGGGTCGGCCCGGGCGGAGTAGTCGAAGATCCGTTGCAGTGTGCCGGGCGTCTCGGTCGTGGTCGTCCGGCCTTCCGCCTGTCGATGCTGGTGCACGGCCGTGACGCGGCGCTCACCCGGGTCATGGCCGGTGACGACCACGGTGGCGCCCTGAGCGAGCAGGGTGGGGCCGGGGAGGTCGACGGGAACCGGTTTCATGTCGGCCGGCCGGTCCGGCGTGGGGCAGGGGGGCGGGAAGGGTGCGGCCGTCTCGATCAACCGTCGGTAGTGGTTCAGCCAATTGGCATTGTTGAAGCTCACGGCGGCCGTGACGCGGCCCCGGTAGCCGTATGCGGTGACGAAGCGGTGGTCGTCCAGCGATCCCTGGGTGACGGCCACCTCGTCGGCGAAGGTCGGCACGCCGACGGACTTGATGTTGAGGCCGAACTGGATCGACCAGAACAACGGGATGGACAGGTGGGGCCGGCGGTCCTCCGGGGCGCTGACCATGTTGTGTGCCGCGACCTCTGCCTGCTCGACGGAGTTGGTCCAATGCTCCATCGAGATGAGCCGGTTTTCGTAGATGGGGTTCGGGCAACGTGCCACGTCTCCCGCGGCGAAGACGTCGTCGGTGACGCGGCCGTTGATGTCGAGGGCGCGGCAGCCCGTGTCGCAGGTGATTCCCCATACGCCCGCCGCCAGTCCCGACTCCCGCAGCCACTCGGTGTTGCGGATGCTCCCGAGTGCCACCACCGCCACATCGGCGTCGACCGTGCTGCCGTCGTCGAAGTGAGCACGGCGAAACCGTCCCTGCGCGTCGCCCTCCAGCCGGGCGACTTTGGCACCGCACCGCAGGTCGACACCGTGAGCGCGCTGCATGTCGGCCGCGACCTCGCCGATCATGGCGCCGAGCGCCCCGACCAGCGGGGCCGGCGCGAGTTCGGCGACGGTGACCGGGATGTCCCGCTCGCGGCAGACGGAGGCGATCTCGGAGCCGGTGAATCCCGCACCGATGACCAGCACGCGGGAGGGCCCGGCGGCGAGGGCTCGCCGCAGGCTTTCGGCATGCTCGCGTGTACGTAGGACGAACACTCCGTCCAGGGCCGCCTCGGACTCGACGAACCACGGCCGGGCCCGTACCCCGGTGGAGATCAGCACCCGGTCGAAGGGAACCTGGCGTCCGTCGGCGAGACGCACGTGGTTCGTCGCGAGGTCCAGCCCGCCGGCGGGCACGCCCCGCAGCCACTCCGCATCGATGTCACGACGGCGGGGCAATGTGGTGCCCCCGGCCGGCACCCACCCTGTCAGTACTTGCTTGGACAGGGGAGGCCGGTCGTAGGGCTCGCCCAGCTCGTCACCGATCATGGTCAACGATCCGGTGAAACCCTCGTCTCGCAGCGCCTCGGCAGCCCGCAGCCCCGCCAGGGAAGCCCCGACGACCACGATGCGGCCATCGCGCCTGAACGCACGCAGGTTGTCGGCACCGGTCACGACGGTGACGCCTCTGCCGGTGCGTGCCGCGCCTCCGGCCGGTCGACCAGGATCGGCTGAACCGGGCAGGCCGCCGCGGCGCGTAGCACTTGGCCGCGCCAGGCGTCGTCCGGGTTCGGGTCGTACATGAGCGCTTCCTCACCGTGCATACGGAACGCCTGCGGAGCCAGGAACGCGCACCGCGCATGCCCCGCACATCGGGAAAGATCAACGCCAACCTTCACCCCGACCTCCACAGGGAGTGGGAGCTGCAAATCCTCAAGTCGGCGCCACTTCGGCCGCGCAAGGATTTCCGGCCGCTGCCCGCCCCCGCGAGGCGCGAGAGGGTGCACCGCGCTCGTCGGGTCACCAAGAAAAAATTGAATACCGCGGCTCAGGCGATCGGCGCCTCACTAGGGTCGTATCCCTGGTGCGGCTGCATTTCGGTTACGCAAGCGGCGCGGTTACGCAAGCGGCGCTTTTTTTGATTGCCGTTCCGACGCAAACATGTGGCACGGTACGCCGGAAAACCGTCACAAAACCAGCGTAACAGCGGCCCCGATACCGGCGAATCCGATGGCCCGGCGTGATCAAATAGGGCATGGCATCGTCCTGGACCGGTAATCGGGTACGCCTGCGTGCTGTCGAGCCCGACGACTGGCCGGCGTTCGCGCGTTTCGCCGACGATGACGGGCCGCGAGGGGGCCGGCTGGATCTGCCGAGGTCTGCCGAGAGCTACCGTGCCTGGGCGAAGGAGCAGGCCGTTGCCGAGTGCGAGGACGACCGCTTCCGGTTGGCGGTCGAAGCGACGGCCACGGGAGAGCTGGTCGGTACAGTCGGCTCCCATCGCACCGGCCCTCGCTCAGGCTGGTTCGAGTTCGATATCACCATCAGCGCCGGCCACCGGCGCCAGGGCTACGCGACGGAAGCCGTGGTGCTGCTGCTGCGCTTCATGTTCGCCGAGCGGCGCTATCACAAATGCCTGGCGGCGGTTTTGGCCCACAACGAGGCATCACTGGCACTTTTCCGTGGGCTCGGCTTCACCGAGGAGGGGCGCTTGCGGGAACACGTATTCCTCGCCGGCAGGCACCACGACCTCGTCATGATGGGCATGCTCGTCAACGAGTTCGACCGGCGACACACGATGAGCGAACCATGAGCCGGTGATCCGAGCGCGTGTGGAACGGCACTCGGACTTGATCGACGTTCGTTGTTCGCGGGTGGAGGCGGCCAGCCACCGAAAGCAGGACTGCCCTCAGCCACGCAAAGTGGCACGCAGGTGCAGGCCGACGGTTGCGAGACCTTCGAAGGTGGTGACCCGGTAGCCGGGTTCCGCGCCGGGCGGCTCGCTCAAGTGGTAGCGGCGGGCTGTCTGCGCGGTCATGAGCGTGAGCATGGCCATGGCCAGAGCGGCTCCCTCGCAGCCGTGCGGCCCGGTACCAAAGCCGAGGAAGACCCCGGGCTTCGCCGACGAGCCCGAATCGTCGAGCCAGCGTTCGGGCCGGAACCGGTCCGGTTCGGGGTGTTCCCGTGCATCGCGGTGGGCGGTGTAGGGGCAGACGAGAACGGTGGATCCGGCGTCGACGGTGTAGTGGGCGAGCTGAGTCTGTCGCGGGGCGCGCCGGGTGAGCAGCCAGCTCGGGGGGTGCAGCCGGAGCACTTCGCGCACCACCGCCTGGGTGTACTGCAGGTTGTCGAGGTGAGTGCTGGTCGTCGTGGCCGGGTCGGCGGGCAGCAGAGCGGCTTCGGCCGCGACGCGGTCCGCGGCCTGGGCGTATCGGGCCAGGTGGAGCAGGATCCATCCGGCTGCCCGGGAGGGTGTCTCGAAGGTGGCGACGGTGATTCCGGGAAGGGTGTCGAGGATGACTTCTTCCGACAGCGGACCGTAGCGGGCGGAGGGCCGGAGCATCTGTCCCAGCACGTCGTCACCGAGCCGGCCCGACGAACGGCGCCGGCGGACGATGGACCGGACAGCGTTGGTGAAGGCGACTTGCCGCCGTGTGCGGAACCGCCGTGCCGGTGTGGGGACCCAGCGCGGCCACACCCAGCGCGAGGGGCGTACGAGCACCTCCCGGGCCACGAAGAGCTGCCAGGCGAAGGGCAGCAGGGCGGGAGCGTCTTCGGAGAACAGGTAGCGCACACCGATCTCCGCCAGGACGGGCCGGACCAGGGGCAGAATCTCGACCACACGGCCCGTGGGCCACTGATCGGCGAACCGAGCGGTCCCGGGCGCGATCTCACCGATCCGGGCCGCAACCGCCTGCGGGCGCAGTCCGCGCATGCGGGCGGCGCGAGCGTGCGCCCGTTCCTCGGGCATCGGCACTCCGCCGGCCCGCTTCAACGGCGGGAAGAGGGGCGAGGACGGCTTGGGGAAGTCCTGCGCGCGACGCAGGACCGCTTCACACACCTCGGCCGTAGCGGCTACGTAGACACCCGGCTCCAGTTGCCAGACGTCCCCGCACTCGGCAGCGCCACGGCGCGCCAGTGCCAGCCGGTCACGACTCCAGGCCGCGAAGCTGCCTCCGGGCAACCGCGGCGGCTCATTCACTCGGCCCACGGGATCGCCCCTGACTTCTCGTACCACTCAGGCCGATATCGTCCGCAGCGTGGCCAGGAGCCGGCGGGAACCGGAGGCGCCCGCCGACCGTGTGATCACACCCTGTCGTCGCCGGTGTGCGTGCCCCAGTCGTGGGCACCGTACGCACCGTAGTTGCGGGTGAAAGACAACTTGGCGAGCAGCTTGGCGATCATGAGGCACTCCTCTCGCTTGCCTTCAGCACCATGTGCCGTACGTTCATTTTCGCACATAGCACATGGCTACAAGGCGCGTGCTCGCGGGCCGGGTCCGCAGCCGACGTCGCCCCGTTGCCGGCGGTCAATGCCGCCCCCTGGCCGCCAGGTGTGGCGGCGCCGGGCACCTCAAGACCTGCGGCACCAACGCCCCGAAGGAACGGAACGGCTTTCGCGCGAACCGGTCACCTCGCACCTCGGTGAGGCGGCGCATCCTTTCCCGTCCGAGTCCGCGCCTGCGGCCTTCCCTCTCTGCTGATCGTCTGGGTGCCATGGCAGCGAGGAAGAGCCGGCGGACAGGAGTCGTCACGGGCCGTCGCTTCCCCTGGCCGCTCCAGCCGGCCTCACTCGTCCTCCTCCACCTGTTCGTTCCTCGTCAATCTCGTTGTCACGATCCAGCCTTCGACAGAAGGTGTAAATCATCCCGCAATCTGACAATCTCCCCATCGTCCCCATCGACGTGTCATGTCCCGGTCGGTACAGTCGTCATCGGTGCGGCTGATACAGGGCGGTGTGACGTCCCGCTCCCGCCCTCCCTCTGCCGAAGATGGCGCCGCGCAGGTAAAGTCCCACCACTAACTTCAAGAAAAGAACATCCGTACGTATCGGCTTCCGGGCTCGGCCTTGATCGGGCCAGTCAGCAAGCCCGTGCCCGGGGATGTCGAGTTGCCTGGAGCCCGCGAAGTTGTCAGCATCGCCCTTGTCCGCTCGGTTGCGTACCGCCGCGGCACGTCTCCTTCTCCCCACGGTGCTCGCCCTGTCGTTCGCCGGTCTGGCTGCCGGGGCCTTCCTCCCGAGCGTCCCACTGCTCATGGCGTCCTTCGCCGTCGGGCTCGTGGCCGACATAGCCCTGCACCGGTGGCAGCGCGGCCTCGCCAGCAGTATCGGCAAGCTGCACGCCACCGTGACCGTGCGTCAGGTCATCCGTGACCTGCTGATGGTGGCCGGCCTGCTCCGGCTCGAGGAGCAGGACTACGAGACGCGCTACCTGGCCCTCGTCTGCGGCCTGCTCGTCTTCTACGGTCTGCACTTCGCCTGCCAGGCGCTGGCGATAGTCGTGCGCCGTACCCGCACCCTTCCGGTGCTGACCCGCAACGTCGACGCCTCGGCCCTGCGGCTGAGCCCCGCTCCCCCGGCGCTGGTCATGCAGCGTGCCGGACAGCGGCTGCTCATGTTCGGTCTGCCCTCGACGGTCGGCCTGCTGGCCGCCGCCGCGACCGGCTCGGCCCGGCTGGCCGCCGCCGGCATCGCCCTGTCCGCCGTCCTTGCGGCCGTGGCCGTCGTCATGCTGCTGGTACGGCTGCTGCCGTCCCGCCGGCCCGCAACGAGCGAAGAGACGCTGGAGTGGTTCGAGTCCTGGCTCGCCGAGTACCAGCCGACCGTCGGCATGTACTTCTCCGGCGGCACCAGCTCCGCCTACCAGGCCAACATGTGGCTGGAGCCGCTGGCCCGTCTCGAGGGCCGTCCGCTGATCGTGCTGCGCGAGCGCTTCATGGTGAAGCGGATCGCCTCCACCGACATCCCGATCGTCTGCCTGCCGAAGGTCGCCGACCTGATGCGCCTGGAGCAGTCCACGCTCAAGATGCTGATCCACCCGTCGAACTCGGGCAAGACCTCGCAGGTCCTGCGGATCCCCACGATCAAGCACGCCTTCGTCAACCACGGCGAGAGCGACAAGCTGTCCAGCTGCAACCCGTACGCCAAGGCCTACGACGAGGTCTGGGTGGCCGGTCCCGCGGCGCGCGAGCGGTACGCCCTCGCCAACGTCGGCGTCGACAACCGCGACGTCGTGGAGATCGGGCGCCCGCAGCTCCACGCCATCGAGCCGTACGCCGGTGCGCCCACGGGCGAGTACACCACCGTCCTCTACGCCCCCACTTGGGAGGGCTGGGACGGCAACCCCGGCAACACCTCCGTCGTCGAGGCCGGCGAGAACATCGTCCGCGCCCTCCTCGCCGACCCCAAGGTCCGGCTGCTGTACAAGCCGCACCCGCTGACCGGCTCGGTCGACCCCCGTGCGGGCGCCGCGAACGTCCGCATCCAGGACATGATCCGCGCCGCGAACACCGCCCGTGCCGCGCAGCACGCCCAGGAGCGGCCCGCGCCCACCGCCGCCGCAGACCTGGCCGCCCGCACCGCCGAGCTCGGCCGGCTGACCTCGTCCTCCTACCGGGCGGGCGCCGACGACGCGGAGCGGATGCTGCTCCAGTCCGCCCCGGAGCCGGGCCGTGCCGACGCCGTGGCCGCCGCGACCGCCGCCTGGGAGGCCGCCTACTGGGCCTCGTTCCCCGTGTGGGAGCACCAGATCGTCGTCGGGGCCGGTCCCACCGTCTACGCCTGCTTCAACGTGGCCGACCTGCTGATCAGCGACGTCTCCAGCGTGATCTCGGACTACCTGGCGAGCGAGAAGCCCTACGCCGTCGCCAACACCAGCGGTCTTCCCGAGCGTGACTTCCGGGAGACCTTCCCGACGGTCCGCGCGGGTGCCGTCCTCACGCCGGACGCCTCCGGGGTGCCGGCCCTGCTGGAGTCCGTGCGCCACCCGGAGAAGGACACCTACGCCGCGGACCGCACCGAGCTCAAGCTGCACCTGCTGGGCCCGTCCGACCCGCCGTCCGTCGTCCGCTTCAACGACGCGTCCCGCGCGCTGTGCGCCAAGGCCGACGAGCACCGGGCGGGCATGGCCGTGCGCACCCTCCCGGTCATCCCGACGCAGCGTGACAACGAGGCCGTGCTCGACAGCGATCGCGTCAAGGGCTGACCGCCGGCTGTCCGCCGCCTGCGCAAGCGTTCCGGCCCACGGCCGCCGTACCGTCCCGGTGCGGCGGCCGTGGTGCTTCCGCCTCACGGGCTGTGGGGCGGCCGTGCCCCTCAGGCGCTTCTCGGCTTCCGGGGCGCCGTCTTCTTCGCCGTCGTCGGCTGCTTCCCCGCCGTCGCCGCCTTCTTCTGCGTCGTCTTCTTGGACGCCGTCCTCTTCGCGGCCGGCTCCTTCTTCGCCGCCGGCTCCTTCTTCGCCGTCGTCTTTCTCTTCGGCCGCGGCAGCTCGTGCACCTCGGCCGGTTCCCGCCGCTCGCCGCGGGACGCCCTGGCCTGCTGGACGGAGGCGTTCAGCGCGGCCATGAGGTCGAGCACCTGGGCGGGCTGCTCCGGCTCGGGCGCCTCCGGGAGCGGCTTCTCCTCGCGTTTCGCCTCGATGATCTGTGCGAGGGCCTCGGTGTACTGGTCCTGGAACTCGGGCCCTTCCAGGGAGTCGGTGGTCATGGTGTCCATGAGGGCGAGCGCGCCCTCGATCTCCTCGTCGGTCACCTCGACCGGGGGCGGGAGCAGTTCGGCGGGATCGCGGACCTCGTCCGGCCAGCGCATCGCGTGCAGCACCAGGACGTCGTCGCGCACGCGCAGCAGGCCGAGCCGTTCCCGGCCGCTCCACGCGTACTTCGCGACGGCCACCTTGCTGGAGCGGCCGAGGGCCTGGACGAGCAGCTTGTACGGCTTGGCGGCGACCTGGCCGGCCGGCTGGAGGTAGTAGCCCTCGGCGATCCTGATCGGGTCGATCGACGCCAGCGGTACGAACGCGTCGATCTCGATCGCCTTCGCGGTGGGCAGCGGCAGGTTGCTCAGGTCCTCGTCCGTGATGGGGATGACCTGTGTCTTCGTCAGCTCGTAGCCCTTGCCGATCTCGTCCTGCGCGACCTCGCGGCCCTCCAGCTCGCACACCTTGCGATACCGCACGCGGCCCATGTCCTCCAGGTGGTACTGGTGGAAGTGGATGCTGTGGTCCTCGGTCGCGCCGACCACGTGGATCGGCACGGTGACCAGGCCGAACGAAATGGCTCCTGACCAGATGGTCCGGGGCATGGCAGACCTCCGCTGCAGACCTCCGCTGTCGCCCCGAGCACCCTCAGGCTACGTAAGTCTCCCTGGGCACGCAGGCCACGTACGCCCGGCCGGGGGGCCTCCGGCGGACAGGCGGGCAGGTGGGCAGGCGGACACTCGGGAACGCAGGGAACGCAGGGAACGGGCGGCGCCCGTCAGCGGGCGGTCGGCCCCTGCAGCGACTCCTCGTCGTCGTGTGCCGCGTACGGGTGTACGAAGCCGGCGTCCCCGTCGTCGTCGAAGGGGGTGAACCAGTCCTCGACTCCCAGCGGTGCCTGGTCCGTGGCATCGGCGTCGGGGTCGGCGCCGAGGCCCTCCGCGCACGTCTCCAGGGCCGTGGCGACCTCGTCGGTGAGGAGGTCGTAGAGGTCGGCCGTCACCTCGGCCTGGGTGATCAGCAGGCGCAGCAGGATCTCCTCGGCCACACAGGACGGGCGCACCGGGCGGGGCTGGGCGAGGCGGCCCGTCAGGGTCACGGCGGTGACGGTGAGGCGGCGGGCGAACAGGACGGTGTACTCGTCGGCGAACTGCGGGGGCAGGTCGTCCAGGAGCATGAAGGCGGCGTCGCTCTCCGCCACCGTGGGCCCGTCCTCCTCCAGGGCGGCGAGGTCGGTGAAGAGTTCGTCCACCAGCAGGTCGATGGCGAACACCAGGGCGCCGGCCGCGATCTCGGCGGCTTCCCGGCCCACCGTCCGCTCCTCGGGGTCGTCGCCGTGCCCGAAGGCGTCCAGGGGGACGGCCGCCAGGGTGGGCGCCAAGGCGCGGAGCCGGGCGCGCATGGCCTCGACCTCGCCGGGGTGGAGCCGGTCGGGACCGGTCGCGGTGTCGGCCGCCGCGTGGCGCCGCGCGCGTTCCGCCGGGTCGGCCGGCGGTGCGTCGGGGCCGTCGGCCGCGTCGAGGCTCTCCTGGAGGAGTTCGGAGTTCAGCTCCACCCCGCAGCGGGTGATCTGCCAGTCGGCGAGTGCCTCCGTCCGCTCCAGGAGTTCCGAGACGACCTCCCGGGCGGCGTCCTCGGCGAACTCCAGTGCCGGTGCGTCCACGAAGATCCTGAGCAGGGCTCCCGAGGGACCTGCGGCGATGAGGTCGTCCAGCAGTTCGATCTCCATGCCGTCGGGTCCCTCGATCGCTTCGAGTGAGTCGAACCCCTTCCGCAGCAAGAAGATGACGCCCTCGCGCTGGAGCGCGTCGAGTTCCGGGGCCCCCTTGGGGTGGGCCATGGCCACGGTCACCACGTAAGTCACGCCTTCATCGTGCCCGAGTCCTCCCGTCCCGGGGGAGGGAAGGCGGTTTCAGGCCGGGGTCTTGCGCGGCGCCGCCTTCTTCGCCGGGGGCTTGCGTCCGCTCTTCCGCTCTTCCTTCTGGGCGGCGGTCCTCTGCGCGGACCCCTGCGCCGTCTTCCCCGCCGGAGGCTTCCGCTCCGCGGCTTTCTTCCCCGTGGCCTTCTTCTCCGGGGTCTTCTCCTCCCCAGTCCCCTTCTCCCCGGTCTTCTTCTCCGGGGCTCTCTTCTCGGGGGCCTTCGCCGCGGCCCTCTTCTCCGGTGCCCTGCCGTCGCCGCGGGACGCCCGGGCCGCGCGCACGCTGTTCTCCAGGGCCGCCATCAGGTCCAGCACCTTGCCGCCGGTGTCGGGCTCGGGGGTCTCGGGCAGGGCCTCGCCGGCCGCCTTGGCCGCGATGACCTCTTCGAGCGCCGCGCGGTAGTCGTCGTGCAGGTCGTCGAGGTCGACGTCGCCGAGGGTGTCCATGAGGGCGTCCGCGAGGTCGAGTTCTTTGGCGCGGACGGTGACCTTCTCGTCCGGGGCCACGCCCTCGGGGGCGCGCACCTCGTCCGGCCACAGCAGGCCGTGCATCGTGAGCGCGTCGCCGACCACGCGCAGCATGCCGAGGCGCTCACGGCCGCGCAGCGCGTACTTGGCGACGGCGACCTTGTTCCCGCGCTTGAGGGCCTCGCGCAGCAGCGTGTACGGCTTGGCGGCGGGGGCCGCGCCGACGGCCAGGTAGTAGGCCGTGCCCATCTGGAGCGGGTCGATCCGGTCGGCCGGCACGAAGGCGACGATCTCGATGGTGCGGGTGGTCGGGATCGGGAGGTGGGCGAGGTCCTCGTCGGTGATCGGGATGACGGTGCCGTCCGCGTCCTCGTACCCCTTGCCGATCTCCGCCGTGCTCACCTCGCGGTCGTCGAGCTCGCACACCTTGCGGTAGCGGATGCGGCCGTTGTCCTCGGCGTGGATCTGGCGGAAGGAGACCGAGTGGCTCTCGGTGGCGTTCACCAGCTTGACCGGGATGCTGACGAGACCGAAGGAGATGGCGCCGTTCCAGATGGATCGCACGGGCAGCAGCCTTCCTTTCCGGTCTCCGGCATCGCTCGGTCTCTGGTGTTACGGGAGCCGATGTCTGGGATTGTCATCTTATGACGCCTATCACAGAGGTGGACGGGCGACGGGTCGCGCTCAGCAACCTGGAGAAGGTGCTGTATCCGGAGACGGGCTTCACCAAGGGTGAGCTGGTGCACTACTACGCGACCACCGCCGCCGTGCTGCTGCCGCATCTGCGCGACCGCGCGATGTCCTTCCTGCGCTTTCCCGACGGGCCGGACGGGCAGCGGTTCTTCGCCAAGAACGTGCCGCCGGGTACGCCCGAGTGGGTCACCACCGCCGAGGTCCCCCGGTCGGAGGGGCCGGCCAGGATGGTGGTCGTGCAGGACCTGGCGAGCCTGGTCTGGGCGGCGAACATGGTGACCGAGTTCCACACGCACCAGTGGCTGGTGCAGTCACCTGAGGAGGCCGACCGGCTGGTGTTCGACCTGGACCCGGGGCCGCCGGCGACGATCGTCCACTGCTGCGAGGTCGCCCTGTGGCTGCGGGAGCGGCTGGCCGCGGACGGGATCGAGGCGTACGCCAAGACGGCCGGGTCCAAGGGGCTGCACCTGCTGGCGGCCGTGCGCGGGGCGTCGTCCGAGCGGACGAGCGAGTACGCGAAGCAGCTCGCGGTGGAGGCCGAGCGGGCGATGCCCCGGCTGGTGGTGCACCGGATGACGAAGAGTCTCAGGCCGGGGAAGGTGTTCGTCGACTGGAGCCAGAACGCGGCGCGCAAGACGACGGCGGCGCCGTACACGCTGCGGGCCCGGGCGGCTCCGCTGGTGTCGGCGCCGGTGCGGTGGGAGGAGGTCGAGGGGTGCCGGGAGCCGGGGATGCTGGAGTTCCTGGCCGGGGACATCGCGCCCCGGGTGCGGGATCACGGGGACCTGCTGGCTCCGCTGCTGGACGCGGGGCGTTCGGCGCCGTTGCCCTGAGGCGGGCACCCGTGGCACCGGTGGCCGCGGCGGCCCGCGCCGCTCACAGCCTCTCCCAGGTCCTGCGGTCCCGGGCCATCGCGTGCAGCGCCTCCACGTCCGCCGGTTTCAGGACTCCGCCCAGGCGCGCCAGGGCGGGCAGTTCGGGGTCCTGGAGGATGCGTACGCCCCGGGGCGGGAGGGTGGTCGTCACGTCGGACGGCGGGCCGACGAGGGCCAGCACCGGGTGGACCTCCGCGGTCAGGGCGTAGGTGGCGCGGTCGGCGTCGGCGCGCAGGCGGCGCAGCAGCGGCATGGCCTCGCGGCGGCCTACGGTGACCATGGGGTCGGCGACCCGGACCCGCCGCCCGCGGGTGTACAGGGCATGGACGGCGAACAGGCCGCCGGGGCCGATGAGCAGGTGGTGGAGGCGGTCGCCGCCGGGCAGCGGGACGGAGTGCAGGGTGTGCCAGCCGGCTCCCTCCAGGCGGTCGAGGGCCTCGCCGGCCGTCTGCTCGGCGGTGAGAGCGCGCCGGCGCGGGTCGGGGCGGAGCCGGTGGGTGGGGCCGGGGTCGCGTTCGAGGGTGACGAGCAGGGCCTCGCCCGGGCGGTTGGGCGCGAGGTCGTCGTCCGGGTGCAGGGACAGCCGGGCCAGTTCCGCCGGTGTGGGCACGGGGGGCGGGCCCACGGTGACCGGGCCGGCCAGGAAGGGCTTGAGGGCCGCGAGCACGTCGTCCCGGCGGTCCTCGCCGATCAGGTTCACGCGGCCGGTCTCCCGGTCGTACCAGGCGACGTTCTCCCCGTCCTGGCCGCAGACGTACAGCCTCTCCCGGCCGTGCCGCCAGGTCGGCACCACGCGCAGTCGGCTCATGAGCCATCACCCCTCGACCATGGGAACAGGCGGGGTGCTCCCTCGGCAAGAACCCGGTTACCTTGGAGGCAGCCCGGTGTGGGGACTTGGGGAGGCGCCCTTGCGGACCCGCGGAGAGCAGCCCGGCGTACCTGCTCCGGACAGCCCGTGGAACGAGATCGAACCCGGCCTGTGGATGGGCGGGCACGAGTTCCGGGGCCGTGCGGGAGGGCTGGAGTACGCCGTCGTGCGTGATCAGTTCGACGTGGTGCAGAGCCTGCTGCGGCTGCCGGGGCACGGGCCGGGGCCCGGGACCGAGCACCACGTGTGGCCGATACCGGACGGGCCGCTGGACGGGACCCAGCTGGCGGGGGTGATGCGACTGGCCCGGGCGGCGCAGGAGGCGCTAGACGCGGGGCGTTCGGTGCTGGTGCGCTGCTACCACGGGTACAACCGATCGGGCCTCGTGGTGGCGCACACGCTGGTGCGGCGGGGCCGGACGGCCGAGGAGGCGATCGCACTGATCCGCGCCAGGCGCTCCCCGTGGGCCCTGCACAACCAACTGTTCGTGGAGTACCTGAGGGCGGGACTGGCCACCGCCCGACTGCTGGAGGAACTGGCCGAGTAGCCTCTCCCCAGCACCGATCCGGGTGCGCAAAAGGGACTTCCGTACGAATAAGGTGTACGCGATCCCTGATCGCCCCGAGTCGTGTCCGAACTCTGCCCGAGCCCCGTCCAAGGCCTGTCCAAGTCCTGCCCCAGTCCTGTCCGAGCCCCCGTGACCGTCGCCCGCAGCCAGCCTGCGCAGCCCCAGGAGCACCGTGTCAGCCCGTCGTCCCGTGCGCACCGCCGTCGTCGCGGCCGCTGTCGTCCTGCTGTCGGTGACGGCCGCCGCCTGTGGGGACGCGGGCGGTCTCGAAGGCGCCGGGACGACCCCGACCGCGGTGCGCCCGGCGCGGCTGTGGCCCGATCTGCGGCCGGCGTCCAGTCCGGCGTACGCGTACGACGAGGGCAGCACGGAGACCGTCAAGAAAGTCGCGGTGCCGGGTGACGACATCCGGAAGGTCGACCCGGTGGACGTCGTGCGGGCCGAGTTCGCCGCGCATCCGTCGGACTACGGGTCGAAGGGGGCGTACCACGCGACGGTGGACCGGATGAAGGAGTGCGCGCCGGGCGGGAACCGGGCGCGCTGCCCGCTGCTGAAGGCGTACTACCGGGATCTGACCGGGGACGGCCGGGCCGACATGACGCTCGGCTTCCGGCTGTACCCGACCAACCAGACGGCGGTGCGGGTGTACGCGGTGGAGAAGCACCGGCTGGTGCAGGTGCTCGCCGACAACGACGCGATCCTCGGGGTCGAGCTGGCGGGGCGGGCGGTGATCGTCCGCTCCGCGGCGGGGATCTCGGGGTACGAGTACCGCACCACCTGGACCTGGGACCCGGAGCGGCGCGCGATGGTGTTCTCCCGGGACGAGTTCCTGCGCACCGGCCGGGGCCGGCACAGCCACGCGCCGTCCCCGTCGGCCACGCCGGGTGCCTCTCCCCCGGCGTCGGCCACCGACGGTGCCTCTCCCGCGGCGTCGGCCAGGGCAGGCGTCTCCCCCTCGGCGAGCACCCGGTGAGGCTCGCGCTGCCCCGGTGGGCGGGGACGCTCGCGGTGAAGACGGCCGCGTTCATCACGGTGATGTGCTGTGCGCTGGCCGCGCTGCTCGGGGTGCTGGTGCACGTGTCGGTGACCGACCAGACCGTCGGCCAGGCCCGGGACCTGGCGCTGTCCCGGCTGCAGGACGCCACGCAGGCGTACGAGGCGGGGGACGCGCTGCCGCCGGGTGCCGGGGTGGACTCCCGGGGGCTGCCGGCGCGCCTGCGGACGCTGGCGCTGACCGGGGCGCGGGGCACGATGGTGACCTCGGACCAGGGGCGGCCGATCATGTGGGCGGCGGGGCCGGCCGACGGGCACCGGGCGCTGGCGGTGGAGGTCGACTACGCGCAGCAGTCCCGCACGATCGCCGGGCTCGACCGGTCGATCCTGTGGTCCTCGGCACTGGCGATCGGGGCGACGGTACTGGTCGGCGCGTTCGCGGTGACCCGGGTGACGCGACGGCTGCACGGCACGGCGCGGGTGGCCCGGCGGATCAGCGCGGGCGATCTGGACGCGCGGGTGAACGATCCGCGGGCGAAGGACCCGACGCGTCCGCAGGACGAGGTGGCGGTGGTGGCGGCCGCGCTGGACTCGATGGCCGCGTCGCTGCAGGGCAAGCTGCTGAGCGAGCAGCGGTTCACCGCGGACGTGGCGCACGAGCTGCGCACACCGCTGACCGGGCTGCACGCGGCGGCCGAGCTGCTGCCGCCGGGACGGCCGACCGAGCTGGTCCGGGACCGGGTTGCGGCGCTGCGGACGCTCACCGAGGACCTGCTGGAGATCTCCCGTCTGGACACCGGACGGGAGCGGCTCGAGGCGGACACCGAGGAGCTGGGCGCGCTCGTGGGCCGGGTGGTGCGGGCCTCGGGGACGGACACCGAGGTGCGGGTGGTGCGGGACGTCCGGGTGGAGACCGACCGGCGGCGGCTGGAGCGGGTGCTGGGCAACCTGGTGGCCAACGCGCACAAGCACGGGGGCCCGCCGGTGGTGCTGACCGTGGACGGGCCCGTGGTGACCGTGCGGGACCACGGCGGCGGGTATCCGCGGTACCTGCTGGCGCACGGACCGCAGCGGTTCCGCACCGAGGGCGGGGCCAAGGGACACGGGCTGGGCCTGACCATCGCGGTCGGGCAGGCCGAGGTGCTGGGTGCGCGGCTGACGTTCGCCAACGCGGTGGACGGCGGCGCCGTCGCCGTACTGACGCTGCCGGGGGCCGGGGGCGCGTAGCGGGGCTCAGCGCCCCGGGCCCGTCGCCCGTGGCGGTGCTCCGTGCTTCCCGGGGCGCCTGTCCGGTCGGGCTGCGGCATTTCGGTAGGTTCCGGACATGACCAAGGCCGGAACCGCCGTGGCGGCACCTCGGGAACGTGCCCGCGCCGTGCGCCTGCCCCGGCGCCGTGGCGTCGAGCTCGCCCTGATCGTGCTGGCCGTGCTGCTGTCGGTGTACGGCTACTGCGCGGTGGGGCTGGCGCGCAGCGGTACGGTGCCGCCCGGGGCCGCCGGCTACGGTGCCGGGCTCGGGGTGCTCGCCCTGTTCGCCCATGTCGCGGTCCGCGTCCGGGCGCCGTACGCCGATCCGCTGCCGCTGCCGATCGGGGTGCTGCTCAACGGTCTCGGACTGGTGCTGATCTACCGGCTGGACCTGGAGACCCCGGGCGACCGGGCGGCCCCCACCCAGCTGGTGTGGTCGACGCTGGGGGTGGCCCTGTTCATCGCCGTGGTCCTGGTGCTGCGCGACCACCGGGTGCTCCAGCGCTACTCGTACGTGTGCGTGGTCGCGGCCCTGGCGCTGCTGCTGCTCCCGATCCTGTTCCCGGCGGTCAACGGTGCCCGCATCTGGATCCGGATCGCCGGATTCTCCATCCAGCCGGGCGAGTTCGCGAAGGTGCTGCTGGCGGTGTTCTTCGCCGCCTACCTGGCGGCCAACCGCAACGCGCTCGCCTACACGGGCCGCAGGCTGTGGCGGATCCAGTTCCCCACCGGCCGGGTGCTCGGCCCGATCGTGACGATCTGGCTGCTGAGCGTCGGGGTGCTGGTGCTGGAACGGGACCTGGGCACCTCGCTGCTGTTCTTCGGCCAGTTCGTCGTGCTGCTGTACGTCGCCACCGGCCGGACCGGCTGGATCGCGGTGGGGCTGCTGCTCGCGGTGCTCGGCGCGGTGGCCGTGGGCCGGCTTGAGCCGCACGTGAACGGCCGGATCGAGGACTGGCTGCACCCCTTCGCCACCATCGAGGCCGGGCTGGGGCCCAACCAACTCGCCCAGTCCCTGTTCGCGTTCGCCGCGGGCGGGCTGCTCGGCACCGGACTCGGACTCGGGCACTCCATCCTGATCGGCTTCGCCACCAAGTCCGACTTCATCCTGGCGACGGCCGGGGAGGAGCTGGGGCTGGCGGGCCTGTCGGCGATCATCCTGCTCTACGCGCTGCTGGTGGAGCGCGGCTACCGGGCGGGGCTCGCGCTGCGCGAGCCGTTCGGGCGGCTGCTCGCGGTCGGGCTGTCCTCGATCCTGGCGTTGCAGGTGTTCGTGATCGCGGGCGGGGTCACCGGCCTGATCCCGCTGACCGGCATGGCGATGCCGTTCCTCGCCCAGGGCGGCTCCTCGGTCGTCACCAACTGGGCGATCGTGGCGCTGCTGATCCGGGTGAGCGACTCGGCGCGCAGCCAGTACGACGGGCAGGAGGCCCCGTGACCGAGTACGGCAACGGCCGGCCGATGGCGCGGTACATCCGGCACGCCTGCGCGTTCTGCGTGCTGCTGCTGGTGGCGCTGCTGGTCAACGCGGCCCGGGTGCAGCTGGTCCAGTCGTCCTCCTACGACGCCAACCCGGCCAACCGCCGCCCCACGATCGCCCGTTACCAGCAGCCCCGCGGCGACATCCTGGTGGGCGGCGAGCCGGTCACCGGCTCCACGGACACCGGGGAGCAGCTGCGCTACGAACGCACCTACCGGGACGGCCCGTTGTACGCGCCGGTCACCGGGTTCGCCTCGCAGCTGTACGGCACCACGCTGCTGGAGCACACCGAGGACGGGGTGCTCTCCGGCACCGATCCGATGCTCGCGCCGCTGCCGCTGTGGAACGACGTGACGCGCCGGGCGAGCCCCGGCGGGAACGTGGTGACGACGCTGAACCGGAAGGCGCAGCAGGCGGCGTACCGGGGGCTGCACGGGCGCAAGGGCGCGGTGGCGGCGATCGAGCCGGCCACGGGCCGCATCCTGGCACTGGTGTCGACGCCGTCGTACGACCCGGCCGAGCTGTCGGGCAACAGCGAGGCTGCGGCCTCGGCGTGGGCGCGGCTCAACCACGACCCGGAGAAGCCGATGCTGAACCGGGCGGTGCGGCAGACCTATCCGCCGGGTTCGACGTTCAAGGTGGTCACCGCGGCGGCGGCGCTGGACGCGGGGGTGGTCACGGACCTGGACGCGCGCACCCGCTCCCCCGATCCGTACCGGCTGCCGGGGACCGACACGCGGCTGACCAACGAGGGCGACGGCTGCCGGGACACCACGCTGCGGGACGCCTTCGCGTGGTCGTGCAACACGGTGTTCGCGAAGCTGGGCGTGGACGTGGGGGTGGCGGACATGGCGGCCACCGCCCAGGCGTTCGGTTTCAACGACACCCGGCTGCGGGTCCCGTTCGCCGTGGCGCCGAGCACCTTCGACGCCCGGGTGGACAAGGCGCAGCTTGCGCTGTCCTCGATCGGGCAGTACAACACCCGGGCGACGCCGTTGCAGATGGCGATGGTCGCGGCGGCCGTCGCGGACGACGGGCGGCTGCGGACGCCGTACCTGGTGGAGCGCACCACCCGCCGGGGCGGTGAGACCGTCGCGGGCGGCGGGGTGCGGCCCGAGCGGCAGGTGATGCGCCCGTCGACGGCGGTGCGGCTCAGGGAGCTGATGACCGACGTGGTCCGGGACGGCACCGGGACCAACGCGGCCATCCGCGGTGCCACGGTGGGCGGCAAGACGGGTACGGCGCAGCACGGTCTGGGCAACGCCGGGGTGCCGTACGCCTGGTTCGTGTCCTGGGCGCAGGCCGACGGCGACCTGGAGCCGAAGGTCGCCGTCGCGGTGGTGGTCGAGGACGCCTCGGCGGACCGGGGGGAGATCAGCGGCGGCGGGGACGCGGCGCCGATCGCCAGGGAGGTCATGCGGGCGGTTCTCGGCCTGTGAGCCGAGGCCCTGGGCAGCGCCCCCGGCGGGCGGCGGTCAGCCGATCGGCCGGACCATCTCGGAGCGGACTTCGGCGGTGAGCCGGGCCGCCGCTTCGAGGTCGACGTCGGCGGGGCCGGCGGTCAGGGCGCTGGGGGCGATCTCGCCGACCATGGCGGCCGTGTTGCCGTCGGCCCAGGCGCAGACCGGGTAGGTGGCCTTCAGACCGGAGTGGTTCTCGGTGACGACCTCGCAGCTGATGGTGGTGTCCGTGCCGGACGGGGTGACGTCCTTGGCTTTTTCCACCACGGTCACGCCGTCGGCCTTGCCGGCTCCCTTGAGCATGTTGGCGCGGCCTTCGGCCGTGTTCTGGAAACGGCCGTAGAGGCCGGAGATCACCAGGCTGCCCCTGCCGTCGCTGCCGCCCACGCCGTAGCGGGCCACCACGGAGTCGGTGACCTTGGCGTCCCAGGCGCCGTCGACCTCGTCCTCGATCTTCTGGCCCTCGGTGCTGGAGAGGTCCTGGGTGAGTTCGTACTTCCCGTCCAGCAGGGTCTTCGGCACGGTGAGCTTGTTCTCGGCCGCCGGGAAGTCGTGCTCGACCTTCAGCCCGATCAGGACGAGGCCGACGACGCCGAGCACCAGCAGTCCGACGACTCCGCCCACGATGCCGAGCACCAGGCCCACCCGGCTCTTCTTCGGCGGCGGGCCCATCGGGGGCATGCCCCAGGCGGGGTAGGGCTGCTGGGGGTAGGGCCCGGGAC
>NZ_JAJSZC010000005.1:0-115688 GCF_036815105.1 Streptomyces sp. IBSBF 3136 | reverse complement strand
CGCCCGCCCCGCACTCACCGTCCTGACCATTCCCCCCGCGACGGGCGGACTCGCCTGGACCGCCGCTCACAAGGGCGTCTTCGATGCCGTCGGCTACGGCTTCGCCGGGGCCCTGCTCTTCACCGTCCTCCTCGTCGCCTTCCTCCTCCCTGAGCTGCGCCAGCCCGCGTTCCATCCGGGCCTGTGGATCTTCAGCTTTCCCATAGCGGCGAGCACCAACTTCACCATCCGTTGGATACACGGATCCGCACTTCCCGGTGGGCCGGCCCTCACCGGGATCCTCCTTGCCGGTGCAACCATCGCGCTGGGCCTACTGGCCGCGGCCACCCTGCACCACCGGGCTAGGAGAGCACTTCCCATCTGACTTCCGCCGCGGCGGCGGGGAGACGCATCCCAAACGCCCCGCAGCGCCGATCCGCGGCCCAGCAGACCCCCCGCGGCCAACATGCCCTACCCCACCGAAACGTCTCCAGAGGAGCCATCGTGCCCACACTCGACCGCCAGGACGCCGTCTTCGTTCTCGACCTCGGTGACGGTGAGAACCGCTTCCACCCCGACTGGATCGCCTCGGTCGACGCGGCCCTGGACGAAGTGGAGAAAACGGAAGGTCCCCGCGCCCTGGTGACCGCTGCGACCGGGAAGTTCTTCTCCAACGGTCTCGATCTCGAATGGCTCGCCGCGCACAGCGACGAGCACCAGGACTACGTCACTTCCGTGCACGGACTGTTCGCACGGCTCCTGTCCCTCCCGCTGATCACCGTCGCCGCGTTGCAGGGACACACGTTCGCCGCCGGAGCGATGTTCTCCCTGGCCCATGACTTCCGTCTCATGCGCGCCGACCGAGGCTTCTGGTGCCTGCCCGAGGCAGACATCAACATCCCGTTCACCCCTGGCATGTCCGCCCTCATCCAGTCCCGGCTGACCCCGCAAACGGCTCACCATGCCATGGTCTCCGCCCGTCGTTTCGGCGGCCAGGAAGCAGCCGTCGCCGGAATCGTCGATCAGGCCGCGGACGAGGCGACCCTGCGCACCGCCGCCCTGGAACTCGCCCAGGCTCACGCGAGCAAGGCCGGCGACAGTCTCGGAACCATCAAGGCGCGCATGTACGCCCCTGTCCTCACCATGCTCCGCGACACGGCCACCCCGCTGGGCTGACGCCGCGTCGGGGGCAGTCAGCGGCCGGGACGGGGCACGAGGGTTCCCACCCCCTGCCGGCCGGTGATCGCCACCGTACGGATGCACCGCGGCAGGGCAGCCGACTCAGGGCTTCTGCGAGTGCGAAGTCTTCTGGCTGGTCACCGAGGTTTTGCCGATCGCCTCACTGCCCATGCGCAGTGCGAAGCGTCCGGTGGCTCGGTTGGCGAGACGGCCCAGTGAGCGGGAGCCTGTGACGATGGGCGGGAAGTCGCCGGTCGGTGCGGTGGGTTGGAGGTACACGCCGAGGCTCGGTGTGCCCGTGGCCTCGGTGAGGTGCCGGCCGAGCGGAGCCGTGGTGGTCGACAGCAGGAGCGGGTCCGTCCCATCGTCCATCACGTCGGCGAAGCCCTGACCCAGTTCGGTGATGAACGCGGCAGCAGTGCGCATAAGTTCACGTTTGCCTGTGACGCTGCCACGCACCCGTGTGTCGGCGGGGAGGCTGCGAAATTCCAGCCCTGCGTCGCGTACGAGGGGTGCGAAGGTGTCTGTGGTGGCGAGGGTAACGTCGTATCCGGCCCGGCAGAGTTCGGCGCCCAGACCCGTGTCGGGCGCGATGTCGCCGCGCGATCCGGCTGCGGCGATCAGGATCCTCATTGGTCCTCTTCGGAATCGGTGCGGTCACCTGCGTGGCGGGCCGCGTTGGCGTGAACCGCCTTGCGCGTATAGGCGGCCAGGCCCGGGCGTTGCTGCGACGGCATCGGCGCGTCCCACCCTGGGTACGGCTCGAGCCCTCGCCGTCGGTCTGACGGCGGGGCTCGTCTCCGTCGCGACCCCCGCCGCGGCCCACGACGTCACGAACGTCAGGTGCGACTCGGCGGCCCTCACGGCCGCGATCACCAGACTCAACGCCGACGGCGGGGGCACGATCTCCCTGTCCGGACGCTGTGTCTACGTGTTCAGGGCCCCCTCCACGGGCCAGGACGCGACTCCCCCCATCACGGTCCCGATCACCTTCCTCGGCAACGGTGCCGTCCTGCGCCGCGAAGCAGCGCCCACCAGCCATTTCCGCCTGCTCGACGTCGCGGTCGGCGGCACGGCCACACTGAGCCGTCTGACGATCGAGAACGGCGACGTGACCGAAGCCG
The DNA here is from genome assembly GCF_036815105.1 of Streptomyces sp. IBSBF 3136. Lineage (NCBI taxonomy): Bacteria > Bacillati > Actinomycetota > Actinomycetes > Kitasatosporales > Streptomycetaceae > Streptomyces > Streptomyces sp. IBSBF 3136. The sequence continues at coordinate 113,406 of NZ_JAJSZC010000005.1, read as the reverse complement.
GCGGCGGCGTCCTCGTCCAGCCCGGGGGGACCCTGCGAGGAACGTCCGTCACCGTCAGGGGCAACACCGCGGGCGGCGACGGCGGAGGCATCGACGACCAGGGCACCGTGCGACTGACCGACTCCCGAGTGCGCGACAACACGGCACAGGCCTTCGGCGGGGGCCTGGCCGTCGAGCCCGGCGGCACCGCGGACCTCACCGGCACCACGGTCGACGGCAACACGGCCGGCAGCTTCGCCGGCGGCGGCGTGTACAACGACGGCGGCTCGGTCACGATCAGCCGCTCGACCGTCGCCAAGAACGAGGTGACGGCAGGCGACGGCGGTGGCCTGTGGAACGACGCGCAGATGACCGTCAACGACAGCACGGTCGAGGACAACCTCGCCAGGGACCACGGCGGGGGAGTGACGAACGCGGGCGGCGGCAAGGCCACCTTCAACCGCAGCACCATCCGCAACAACCGGGCCGGTCTGCAGGCAGGAGGCGTCTACAACGTCAACCCGGGCTCCGTCCTCGTCCTCAACCGCAGCCTGATCACCAAGAACAGGTCGGCGAACGCCCCCGGAGGCGTGTTCAACGGCGCCGGGAGCACCGTGGTGAACAAGCACTCCGTCATCCAGGGCAACACCCCGACCAACTGCAGCCCGTCGAGCGTGCCTGGCTGCGTCGGCTGAGCCGCGTACTCGGCCCCGCGATCCGGCGGCGATCTCCCGCAGCGCCGCCGCGGCCCGCCGCTGGAGTCCCGACCCGCTCGGGCCGAACGTGACGCGGGGCCCTTTCGCCGAGCGCGGCGGGCGAGGGGGCCCTCCCCGTCCAGGCGGGCCAACACGTTCGGCGGGCCCCGGGTGCCGGAGCGCGCCTCGTCCCCGCCTCCGACTCCGCATCCGCGATGCCCGTCCAAGCCGGCCGCGGCTGAGCAGGAGCAAAGGTCGGCAGAGCACCGGCCCCGCGTCGGACCCCTTCCGGTGCCTCGAGCAGACACTGGTGCACCATCCAGCACTGCGGGGAACTGGAGGTCCGAGACGGGTGATGGTATCGCTGGTAGCATAGATACCATGTCGGATCCCAAAGCGATGAGCCTGCGCTTCCCCGACCCTGCACAGCGGGCCGCGATCGCGGCAGCGGCCAAGCAGGCGGGGGTCAGCATGCAGGAGTACATCCTGTCAGCCGCCTATGATCGTGCGACCGCCGTGGAGCAGCGGTTCCTGGACGGTTTCAGGGCATCCATGGCCCGCAGCAGCGCGGCCTTCGCGGCCGAGCCCAGCACTGTGGACCCCAGCGCCGAGCAGCGTGCGGCCGAGCAGGAAGCGCAGCGAGAAATCGAGCACCATGAGCGAGGCCACGCCGCGTGACCCAGCCGGAACCGCTCCATCCGCTCGACGTCACCTTCCTGCTGCACGCCGCCGAGCTGCTCGACGGCGATCCGCAGGTCGATGACTACGGACCGCTCTACGCCGCTGTCGCCCGCGTGAATGCCCGGGCGATGGAGCGCGACATCTACGGATCCCTCTACCTCAAGGCTGCCGCGCTGCTTCAGACCTTGGCGAAACTGCCCTGCCTGGAACACTCGGGAGAAGCCTTCGCCTGGCACGCGACCGAGGCCTACCTGATCCTCAACGCACGCGAACTCGACTACCCGCCCAAGGCGGCCGTCGCGCTCGTGCGGGACGCAGCCTCCGGCGCGCTCGGCATCGCACGGATCGCCCGTCAGCTACGCGACTGGACCACCGTCTGACCGCCGCGGCTGTGATCAAGCGGTTCGCGTCGAGGGACGACGGTCGCGCCGCACGTGAATTCGCGCGGGTCACCGCGCGCAGTTCGCTCCGGGGGACATGGCGTTGGAGATCGAGCCGATGAGGTCGGTGGGCAGATCGATGCCGAACGGCATGGACGGCCTGTTCACGGTGCATCGACGGTATCCGCCGGTCGTCGGCGGCGTGCAGTTCGTCGGAGCCGGCAGGAATCACCGTCAGGTGAGCGAGTGAAGGGGAGTCTCAACCGGTCTGCCGCGTGGCAGCATTTGCGACGCGTTCCTCTTCGTGGCGGATCTGGGCCGCGGTCCTGCTCCTGGTCGCCGGCAGCCGGCTCGATCGCCTCGGCGAAGCCACGCGGCAGCATCTGGGGAGGCTCGCCCGGTGCGCCCGCTGCTGGGATCGCGGCCCGGTTGAGCGTGTTGCCGTCCGGCGGTGCGCCGCGGTCGGTCCAGGAGAGCCAGTCGCCATCGAGGTGCAGGTCGATCGGCTCGGGCAGGCCGGACCAGAGCACCTCGACGTCCGTGCGCCGCTCCGGGCTCTTCCCGGCCGGGAGGGCCAGGCCGGCGCGGAAGGTGCTGCCCGACCCGCAGGACGCTCCCGGGCACGGCCGCCAGAACCAGCAGCTCGCCCCACACCTCGGGATCCCTCGTATCCGTCCTCGGTGGTCTTCCCGCACCGTTCGTCGCCTGCGGTCCGCACCTCCCACGAGGGCGGCGACCTGGGCCCGGCCCTCACCTAGCGTGCGCTGGGGCTCGGCGCCGTAGGGGTGGCTGCTGGAGGGGTTGCCGAAGCAGCCGGTCAGGCACGGGATCGTCGCCTCGACGACCCGTGGGTCGACGGGCGTGGTGGCGTTGTACTCCAGGTACGGGTCCGTCGGGGAGACCTGGCCTGCTCGCGGATTTCCCTGCCGACGGGCTCAGTGTGGCCCGCCCCGGCGAGGCAGGCCACACCCACGGGGCGGACCCGTCCATGAGCGCAACACCCGGATGATGCCCGGGTGTTGCGCTCATACTCCTGACGGGGGACTTACGGACGCCAGTCCGCCTCCAGGTCGTGGGAGTCTGTCTTGGTGAGCTGGGTCAGGCCGGTGCCGTCGGCCCGCACCAGATAGAGGTGTTCGGGGTCCGCGTCGTCGCCACCGCCCCGGGTGAAGACCAGACGGTTGCCGTCCGGCGACCACGAGGGGTTCTTGTCGTTGCGGCGGGACGCGGTGATGCGGTGCAGCCCGGTGCCGTCGGGGCGGACGAGGTAGAGACGGGCGAAGCCGGAGGAGTCCACGCGGCTGAACGCGATGCGGTTGCCGTGCGACCAGTCAGGCGTCCAGTCGTGGGAGCCGGACCCGGTGACCGGTGTCTGCGCCAGGGTGGACAGCCGGATCCGCATCACCCTGCTGTGCCCGCTCGTGTCCGCACGGTTGAACGCCAGGTACTTGCCGTCCGGCGACCACGTCGGGTGGAGATCGTCCGCCGCCGTGTGGGTGAGCCTGACTGCCGGGGAGCCGTCGATGTCGGCCACGTAGATCTCGCGCTGGGTGCCGACCGGCTTGGCGTAGGCGATGCGCTTGCCGTCCGGGGACCACGCCGGGTCGGAGGCGCCCTTGGTGCCGGGAACGGCTTTCAGCCCGCCGCCCGTGGTCTTCATCGTCCAGATGCCGTCGACGGCGCCCCCGGATCCGTAGCGGACGAAGACCACCCGATTCCCGTCTGGGGACCAGCTGGGCATCACATCGCTGACGGTGACGGTGTGGGTGAGCGCGACGGGCGCCCCGCCACTGGGGGAGATCGCGTACAGGTCCTCGACCGGCGCGGTCGCGGTGTAGCGGGCGAAGGCGATCGAGTGGTCCGTCGCCGCCCCCGCGTCCGCCGCCCCGCCGAGGGTCAGCGGTACGGCCATGGCGAGCGCCGTGGCCGCGATCATCGCCCGGAAGCGCCGTGTCGTGCCGCTCGCGCCGGTTCCACCGATGCTCCGAACCCTTCCGACGGGTCTTCCGTCGCGGTGTCGTCGGTACGTCAAGGTGTCCACCCCGTTTCCTCCCGGCGGCCCCCGCGGGCCGCTCAGGGCGGTAAAGATCCCACTGGGCGGAGCAGCAGGGAAGCGACGGCGCCCGGTGGTACGAGCCCTGTGACATGTTCCGTACGCCGCTGTCACACTGGACGGGCGCGGCGGCCTGGACCAGGTCCACGGAGGGCTGCCCGGACGCCGCTCACGCGTCCGAGAGGAGTGGACCGGAGAGGGCTGAGCGGTGCCGCCCCGTCATCAACGCGAGGAAGTCGTTGATGAACGCGCTCCGGCCGTCGATGCCGTCGGCGGCGTCCATGTCGTGGTGGAACGCGGTGCGGAACAGGGTGCGGTACTCGTCCGCGTCGATGGTCCCGTTGCCGGCCCTTGTTGGTGGCGGCGAAGAGGACGTCCGCGATCTTGATCAGTGCCCGTCCGGCCAGCCGGGGCACCGCGGCATGCTATGCGTTCACGGCCTGCGTCGTTGCCGCTGCTGCGCGGGCAGCGCTTCGGCAGAGTGGCGGCGCACGTTGTGCTTGGCTCAAAGGGAGCCGCCTGAGGCGCCGCCGGTGACGCCCCCTTCGCCGGCTGAAACGGCTGAACGGCAATGCAAAACTGCCAAGCGGCCGCCTCCGGCCACGGGGTGTGCATGTGGCAGCCCCGTCCAGCGCCTAGCCCGCGGACGCGACCGACTCCGGTGCCTAGCGGGGGCGTCCGCGGTGATAGCCGCTGCCGGATTTGATCTGGGCTTGTTCGGGCTGGGCTGCTTGAGTGCTGCCAGAGCGCACGGAGGCCGTGCCTCGAGTACTACGTTGTCGAACACGGGAGTTCGCAAGGGCGTGCGACTGTGGTGTGCGCAGTGCACGGGGGCGATTGGGGGTGCAGGGTGACGGACTCAGGGTCGCAGAAGCAGGCGCGGAGCACCGAAGAAGGTGACAGACGCAAGGGGTGGGGTTCCCGGTTGGCGTCGCGTCGGCGCCGGGGTCTGCAGGCGGAGGCGACCGAGGCCGGGCTCGGCTCCGTGCGGCGGGTGCACCGTTCGCGACTACGTCCATGTCGCCCACTACGTCATGGACGTCTACGAATTGCGCACACATCGCAAGGTCGCCTCACGCGAGCTTGACGGCGACGACATGACCTGCCCAGGGTCGATCACGGCCACGGAGTCCGTCTACAGCCGGATCAGCGACCCAGCCGTCCACCGGCTGCTCGATCCCTTGACGCGCTGAAGACCTGTGACAATTTACAGTGGCCTGCATGGACATGCGGAGGATCGTCGCAGTGCTGGCCGAGGATGCTGAACGGCAGATCCGAGACCGGGTGTGGAAACTGGCGCCGAGCGACCGCGCACTGGCCCTTGAGGCCGAGGCCGGGCTGCGCGACGTTGTCGGTCCGCCGGACGTCCAGGAGGCCTTGCCGCAGATCAAGCGGCTCGAACACCTGCGGGAAACACTCGCCGTCCTGGCCATCGCCCTCGCGCGCACTCACGGCCGCCTGGCCTGGTTTCTCTCCGGTGCTCTGAACGCGCTCGAACCGGTCCTGCGCTGGCGTGCCCTGCCATCTGACCATGGTGGCACCTTCGGCACGGTCCTCCCGAGCCCTGAGGAATACGCGGAGGCGGAGGACGCCGTCCGCCAACTCCAGGAGGCCCTTGCGCGCATCACCGCCGAGTCAGTGGTCCCCGGCTGCGTTCACCCGGATCGACAAGCAGATGGGGCCTGAGCGCAGCGAGTGGCGTCTCGCTCACAGTTTCCTGACCAACGTTCGGGTAAGACGCCGGCGTTGACAAGCACTACCTGAAGGGATGGGACGAGATGTGCCTGTCACCCATGGTCCGACGGGTGCTCTGCCTGCTGCACTGGCACGGTGAGCCCCCCTACGGGCTGACCGCACTGGGCGTCGCCCCGGACCAGCTGACCGAGGCGGAGGAGAAGGCCGCGGCGGGCCTGGCCGGCCTGGCCCTCCCCGCCTCGTGGGAGGACGCGGATCCGACACTGCGGCGGCACCTCGTCGCCGCGTGCCGACCGGTTCCGACGGCGGGCCTCTGGCACGTCACGGACGACCGTCCGGCCCTCGACGAGGACCGTGCCCGGCAGGACTGCCTGCGCGCCCTGACCGCCGAGTGGCCCGGTACGGAGCCCTTGCTGACCGAGGAGGCCGACCGGCTGCCTGCGCTGACCGCCTTGGTCCGGCTGACCGCCCTGGTCTGCAGGATGCCGCCGGGTGTGTGGCTGGACGCCGAGGAAGACCTCCTCGACATCTACGACACCTACACGGTCGGCACCCTGCCCGACGCGCCGCCCTGAGCCACCTCGCTCGCCGAGCGACCGGCATCACCGACCGCCCCTTCGGGGAAGGCTTGGCCATCACCGGCCTGCACCTGGTGTTCACGACGCAGCCCCGCGGACCGGGCCGCCGCACGACCGTCACTGCTCTGGCAGGCGTCGCGGGTGGCTTGGGAGAGCCGGTACTTCTTGGCCTCGTCGGTCATCACGCGTTCGATGCGGGTGATGCCCGGTTGGGCGAAGAACGGGGCGGCGCGGGTGAGGAAGGCGGCGCAGCGGCACCCTTCTCATCCGGGGGGATCTCGGCGCAGGCCAAGCGGGAGTGGTCGTCCACGACGGCGTGCACGTAGTCGTAGCCGATGCCTCGTTGGCACCGCGTGCGCGCAGAGAGCATCGGCTGGTCTGCAACTTCCAACCGGGGCAAGGCCATCGAGCGGAGCATCACCCGGTACCGCCGCTGCCTGCGCGTTCTGACCTCTGCAGCGCCTCGATCCGCACCTGAGGCCGTTCCGGCCCTGCACGCGCCACGTCACCGTGGCCACGGGGGCATCGGTTGGCCGCCAGAACCCCGATCTCGGCACGCCGCCGTTCACGCCCCTCGAACGGCTCGGCGTCGACCGACGACTCGAAGAGGCGCTCACCCACGGCGCCGATCCGCTCCACCTCGACCTTGTTCTCAGCATCGAAGAGGGACGCCGTCCGCTACGCGGACTCACACGCGCGCCTCCGGGAGGAGCTGCCGAGCAGGCAGCGCAGTGAAACCCGCTCGACTGCTCAACCCACTGACGAGACCAAGGACAGGTGCAGGCGACCGACCCAGCAGCCCGCGAGCTTCAGGACCGCGCGGTTCTCTGCGGCATGGGCGAGAAGGGTGGGGCGGGGCGGCCCAGGGGGAGGAGGTACTGGACCGGCTCATCGAGGTCGTCGAGGCCGAGGAGCTCGTGGGCCAGATCGTCGTGGAGGCCGCCGAGCGGGACGGTGGCCAGGCCGAACGCCGCCGACGTGAGCAGCAGCGTCTGCGTGAGGTGGCCGGCTTCCAACAGGCCCAGCCGCAGCGCCCGCAGGCCGTAGCGCCGGCGCAGCAGGCCGAGGTCGAGGTGGACCGTGAGCACCGCCGGGGCCTCGTCGATGCCCACCGCGTCCGGGTCGTCCGCCGGCCGCGAAAGGTACGAGGACAGCGCCTTGAGCTCGGCGATGGTCGGCGCCGGGCCGATCGGGAGCAGGGCCCGGCGCTCCGGCACGCAGTGGTACGTGCCCGCGGCCAGCCCCTCGACGTCCAGCGCCACCAGGCGCACGCGCACGCTGTAGAGGGCGCCGGCGCTGGGGTAGGGGCGGTGCCGGACGGTGCGTACGGTGCCGTCGGCGAGCGGACGGTGGGTCGCGTGGCTCTTGGCATACGCGGACCACAGCACCCCGCCCAGGGTCCCCGCGTCCAGCGGCCCGCACAGCGGCCCGCGCACGGAGCTGCGCCGGCGCAGCGCCTCGGCGAGCGACAGTTCCGGCAAGGGGGCAGCGGGCAAGCGGAGTTCGACCGCCGGCTGCGCCGCCGGTGGAGCCGACGGTGGGGGCAGGTCGCGCAGCGCGGTGTCCTCGGACCGTCCGATCCGGAACTTGCTGCGCTCCAGGTACTGGTAGTCGGCCGCGCGGTGCCCGGCGGGGAAGAACCCCGGGTCGTCCTCGGTCTCCAGCAGCGTGCGGGCCGCGAGGCGGCAGACGGCCCGCTCCTCGTCGGGGGTCACGCCGAGCCGGTTGAACAGCATGTGCAGCTGGGAGGCCCACACCCAGGGCACCCGGCGGGCGGCCTGCTCCGCGGGCATGGCGCTGCGCAACCGGGCGTCCGCAGCGCCGACCCGGCGCACCCACTCCGCCAGCCAGGGCGCGGCGCTGCCCGCGTCGAGAGCGCTATGCAGGGCCCGGGCGCGTCGGACCAGGCCCGGCCGCTGCAGGGCGAACACTGAGTTCACACGGGAGTGGACGGCGGCTCCGGGCAGCGGCTCCACATCGGTGATCCAACGCCAGGAGGCGGCGTGTCGGCGCAGCCAGCCTGAGGCCGCCAGTTCGTCGAGGCCGAGCGCGTGGGCGGTGGCGTGGGCGAGGTCGAGGGCGAGCGGGAGCCGGGCGGCGCGGTTCGGGGTCGAGCGCAGGGCCTCGACGGCCGCTTGGGTGGAGTGGGCGAACACCTCCTCGGCGAGGGGCAGCGCGGCGGGGCCGCCGTACCGCTCGGTCTCGGGTACGTACGGCACCTCGCGCACCTCGCCGTGCCGGGACGGCCAGGGGCCGGTGAACTCCGCGGGCCGGGCGGCCGCCAACTCGGCCAGGGTGGCTGAAAGTCCGGCCGCCGCACGGGCGGGCAGCGGACATCGGAAGCGGATCCGCAGGTGGGGGCCGCCCTCGCCGTAGCGGATGAAGAACCAGGAGGCGCCCGGATCGGCGGTCAGGTCGTCCATCAGCGGGGCGAGATCGTCGGTGACGAACGCGTCTGTCTCCGCGCCGTTGGTGTGCAGGGCGACGTGCAGGCTGTGCCAGGGGCGGCCGAGGCCCTCGGACGCGGCCGGGTAGGGGCGGGGGCGGGCGGTCGTCATCGCGTCCTCACGGGAAGGGGTGGGGGTGGAGGGGCAGTTCGTCGCGGCGCGGTGGCCGGGCGGTACGGCCCAGCCGGTGGGGCACCTCCAGCAGGCGGTCCAGTCCCGCGGTGCGGCGGTTGACGTGCCCGAAGGTCATCGGAAGCGTGCCGGGGACGATCACCTTGGCGCAGTGCAGCCCCAGCCGGTCCCGTACGCCCGGTTCGTCCTGCGTGACCGCGATGACCTCCAAGCCCCCGGAAGCCAGCCGCTCCACGGTCTGCTCCAGCAGCCGTGTCAGGTCGGTCACCGGCTCGGGCTCCCCCGGCCACCGCTCGTACCACGGCGTCTCCACGGTATCGGTGAACAGGAAGTCCTGCCGGGGCTGTGCCTCCGGCAGGGTGTTGAGGCCGACGTGGTCGTCGAGGTCCAACACCAGCTCGGGGCGGTCCAGCATCGGTCGCAGCCGCTCCGGGTCCCGGGGACCGCCCGGGGCCGAACGGCGGGCGGCTTCCTGGACGTTGGTGACCACCTCGGCCACCGCCGAGCGGATCGCCACCCGGGGGTCGTGGTGGGCGCCGGCGGCCAGAAACGTGCGGGGCGCGTCGGGATGCGTGCCCTCGTAGCGGCAGAGCGAGATCACCGTCGGCACGCCCAGGTCGTTGGTGGCGTCCAGCAGGGTCAGGCGGTAGCTCAGCAGCGCGGCCCGGTCGGCCAGGGCGGTGGCGTCTGGGTCGTCGACTGGGATGGCGACCCGGGGCAGTGGGGTGCGCGCATACCAGGCCATCAGGAAGGCATCGCGTTCGGCGACCTCGAACAGCCCGTACAGCGCGGCCTCTTGGGGGCTGTTGCCCAGCCCGCAGCCGTTCGAGGACTCGTACACCACCCGCGGCCGGCCCGGCCCCGGTACGTCCCAGTACGCCACGTGCTCGGGTACCGCCAGCGCGAGGCGATCGGTGAGCGACCAGCCGTACACCCAGTCGAGTGCGAGGTCCGGGGAGTACGGGACGGTCCGGCGAGCGGGGTGGCCGTCGAACTCGGGATCCGGCAGGCCGAGCCGGACGGGGTCGAGTACGGCGTGATCGCCCCCGGCGACGAGGTCGGCGTACGAGGCGCGGAGCACGGTGCGGCGGCCGGTGGGCCGCATCCCGGCCAAACGCTCCACGCTCTCGAAGAGAGCCACGCGTTCGCTGGAGCGGAAGTCGCCCGACCGGCCGTAGCCGCCGTCGTCGAGGGAGCGACCGTCCGTCACCCAGGCGGTGGTCAGCGCGAACGCGGAGTTCTCGGTTCGGAAGAGCCGACGTACCGGACCGAATCGCTCGTCCTGCAATTCGGCTCGCAAGTGAGCGGGCGTCGTACGTGCGTTGGGACCGCGCAGCACTGACGGGTCCGGCAGCGGCCGGGGCTCGGCCGGTAACCGGGCACCGGCGGGCGAGTCGTCCGGCAGCGGCCGGCAAACCCGGCAGCCGCCGACCGGCCGGAGCCGGTGGGTGGACCAGGTGTACCGGTCGCCCTGGAGGATGTGGACGACGGCCCGGTCGTCGACCGGGTCGAAGGCGCCGGGGTCGGGTGGCAGCGGATCGGCTGCGGGCGGGTCGTGCCGGCCGGCAACGGGTGGCTCCGATGCGGGCGGGTCGGCCGTCAGCAGGTCTGCCGCGAGCCGGAGCGCCGCCTCGGCCAGCGGCGGGGTTCCGGCGCCGCCGAGCGCCAGCCGCGGGCTCTGCCACGGCACCCGGCCGCCCGCAGTGGCCAGCCGCTGGTACTCCGCGCAGACGACGCAGGCCCGGGCCTCGGGGTGGAGTACGGGTCCGATCACGGTCAACGCCCCGTCCTCGCGCACCGGTACGAACCGCACAGGGTGGGCCAGGGCGTGCCGGCTGAGCCGCTCGGCCAGTCCGAGGTCCCACGCGGTCAGCTGCACGACGGCGGTGCCCCCGACGGTCGCGAGCGCCGCCGCCGGATCGAGGACGGGGACGCTGGGGGCGTAAGGGTCGGCGGTGCTCATCGAGGGCCTCCCGATCCGGTCAGGACCGTGAATCCGGATGCTCGCAGGGCGTGGGCGAGGGGGTGGTGGCCAGTGCCCTGCCAGGGTCTGGGGTGCAGGCCGGTCAGGCGGTGCAGGGCGGCGCGCAGGGCCGGCTCCCGGGCGGCGACGGAGGCCAGCCAGGCGTCGGTCCACCCCTCGTCCGCCCATTCGGCCGGCTCGACGCCGGCCGCGGCGAGCGGGGCCACGGCGCCGCTGAGAGCGGTGTGCCGCGCCACGTCCGGCGTGTGCTCCGCCGCCATCGCGCGCGTGACCGCGTCTAGGGCGGCGAAGGCCACGGCGTCGGCCGCGGTGACCTCGACGGCGCGGCTTACCGTGCTGGGGGCGGCGCCGGCAACGGTCGAGGTCGATCGCACCCGGATGACGGCGGAATGGGCGGAATGGGCTTCTTCGGAGCCGAGTCGCCGGACCGTCAGATCGGCGGACCGGCCCATGCGTTCGGTCAGCACGGTCCACCAGTGGCGGGCCTGAGGATGCGTGCGCCAGACGTCGTCACCGATGCCGTCGGCGCAGGCGCCGGCCGCGACCGGATCCGCCTCTGAGGTGGTGGAGACGGCGTCCCGCTCGATGCCGTCGAGGACGGCGCGGCGCAGTGCCCGGCCGCGGGCGTGGTCGGGGCTAACTCCGACGACCGGGGCCGACGGGCCGTCGGCGAGGGCCAGTTCGGCGGCTCGGCAGGCCGCCTCCAGCCGGGCCAGGTCCGCCCGTACCGCCCCGGCCACCAGCAGACCCGCCGGGGTCCGGCAGGATGCGAGCGACGCGGGTAGCTGCGGCAGGTCCCCGGGCAGCGGCGCGTCGAGCACACCGAGACGCGGGTCGCCCAGGGCCGTGACCCGGCGCAGGGCCTCCTCGAGGTCCGGCGCGGGCGGGGCATCAGGCCCCCGGCGGGCGGCGCGCGGGGCCGCGGCCCAGGGGTGATACGTCGCCTCCGGGGGCTCGGCCCGGGCGATCAGCACGGCCGCATACTCGGCCGTCGCGGTGCCGAGGGCGTCCTCATGCGCGGCGGGGTCCGGAAGGTCGGCGACGGCGGCGAGCAGCCGCCCGGCCGCGGCACCGGCGAGCAGCGCGACATGCGTACCGGACGGTGCCCCGGCAGTGGCAGCCGCTTGCGACGGCGCCCCGGCACCGACAGACGGCTCGGACGGTGCCGTGCCAGGTGTCCGGGACCGCGACTGCTCCGTGGCAGGACCGCTCGGTGCCCACGGTGGTGTGCCACTCCCGAGGCGGGTGGCGATCGCCGCAGCATCGGAGTGGGCGCGGTCAGGGGGACCTGGCGGGGTGACGAAGCCGCCTTCGGCGTCGCAGGAAACGGCCAGCGCCACGGCCCCGGACGGCGCATCGGCCGTGATCAAGGCCCGGCCGGCCGGCAGCCGGTTGTCGGTGGCGACTCGCGGGCTCGCGCCCGCGCGGCGGAGCGCCCGTACGAGGCTCATGGCGAGCGGGCCCTCGGGATCCGGTGCGGCGACGACGGGTCGCGCGCTCCGGATCGCTTCGACCGCCTCGGCTGGTCGGGCGGCCGACGAACCCGGCCAGGGCGGGAGTTCGACGCCGTCCGGGTGCTCGACCAGCAGGTCGTGCTCGCGCAGTCGTGCCGTGAGCGTGGCCAGTGCGGCTTCCACCCGCGGGTCGGCCTGATCGTTCTCGGCGGCCTGCGCCTGCGCCTGCGCTTGGGCACCGGTCTGTGCTCCGGCCTTGGCTTCCCCGGCGTCTGCCGGAATCCGGACGTCGGTCTGGGCTCCGGCGCCGGCTTGAACCCGGGCGTTGGCCGGGGCCCCTGCACCGGCCTGTGTGTCGCCGTCCGCCGGCGCCCCGGCACCGGCCTGCGCGCCGCCTGCGCCCCGCACCGCGCGGTCCGGAGCGAGCCGGTCCGAGAGTAACTGCCACAGGGCAGGCAGCGCGCGGCTGCCCTCCAGCGTGACGCCGGCGCCGCGGCCGCGCAGGTGCAGACCGGCGAGCAGCGGAGTGACGGCCACACCGGGCCGCAACCGGAGCCGCGGCTGCGGCCGCGGCGAGGGCGCGACGGAGGCTTCGGGGGCCGACGCAACGTGCTCCCCGCCCGGTGCGGGGTCCGGGGGCTCCGGGGCCGTGGCCGCCGCGGCGGAGGGCGCGTTGGTCATGACGAGCCCTCCACCGCCGCGATCACTTCGTCGATGCGGCCCTGCCAGGTGTGGCCGGTGAGCTCCGGCACCGTGCGCACGACCAGGTCCGCGGCGAGGTACCGCTCCACCGGCCGTACGTCGCAGATCGCGAACAGCCGGTAGAGCGCGTTCGTGCAGGCTCGGTAGATCAGGTAGTCGGGCCGACTCCACATCGCCCCCTGCGGGTCAGAGCGGCGCAGCCGGCGGTGGAACTCGCTGTAGCGGGTGCGGACGTCCTGGTTCCAGCGATCGGCCACTGTCTGGTCGCCGAGCATCGCCGCCCGATCGCGGTACTCGAAGGGGACGCCGGCGAAGTCCGCGCCCGCAGCGAACCGCTCCTCCGCGATACGCCATGCCTCGGCGGACCAGCCGGCCCAGGCGCGTTCCCAGCCAGCCGCCCCGCCGTTCGTGATCCGCCCGACCAGGGTAGTGACGGCCGGCCCTGTGGCCTTCCAGCGGCGTTCGAAGGCCGCCCGCAGGCGCCCGTCCGGGTCCTCGTAGACCAGGAAGTCCTCGAGGTGCGAGACGAACGAGTAGTGGCCGCCGATCAACCCCTCCGGGTGCGCCGCGGCGTGCGCGGCCAGCGCTGCCACCGCGAGCTGCACCCGGGCGGAGGGCGTGTCGCCGTGCCCGCCCAGGAACGCGCACCCGGTCTCGAGCGCCGGCAGGCCCAGCGCCAGCAGGTCGTCGCGGAGCCGTACCCCGTCGGGCCCGATCAGGGCACGCAGGGAAGACTGGTCCACCGGCTCGACGCGGACCGTGCCATCCGGTACGAGTGGGCGGTACGGCGGAGCGATCAACTCGGCGCGGCCGGCCACCGCGGCCCGGGCGAGGAGTTCCTCCTCGGTGACGTGGGCGGCCGAGGGGTGGTCGGCTGCCCAGGTCCGCAGGGCGGCCGCGGTGCGCTCGGCCGCCGCGGCCGCCAGGTCCGGTGCGCCGCGCAGCCGGAGCCGTACGTGCGGGCCGTACAACCAGTGGCGCTCGACATGCGCGGTCAGGCCTTCGGCGGCGGCCAGGCGGGCCGCCGGCAACATCGCCTCGCGCAGCAGCGGGGCCTTGTCCTCGCGGTAGTCGTACAGGACGACGTCGAGGGCCGCGGCGGAGCCGGGCGCGGCCGCAGGGGCGGGGCCGGCGATCATCGGGTGCCTCCTCGGCGGGGTCGGGGCGGGCCGGCGGGCCGGGGCGCGGCCCGGTCGGCCGTGCGGCGGCGCGCCGGCCGGTACGTCTCGACGACGGACTCGACGGCACGGGTGGGCTGGTCCCGGCCGCCGAAGGCGGGCAGGGCCTCCTCCAGGACGACGCCCTGGGGATGGCGTGCAAGCCAGCTGCCCAGGCAGTGAAGGTGCAGGGCATTGCCGAGGTCGAGCGCCTGCGGCTTGGGCGCCCCCAGCCGCGCGACGAAGTCGTCGACCGCGCGCCCGGCCGGGGGCCGTGGAACGGGGTGGAGGAAGAGCTGTTCCGGCAGGTCGAGCAGGGCCCGCCAGCGGGCCACCGCGGCGGCCGGCACGTGCCGCTCCTCCGCGGCGAGGTCGGCGCGCAGCGCGTCGAGCACGCCCGGGCCGAGGTGCCAGCGGCGTCGGGCCAGCACCAGATGGCGGTGGCGCAGCCGCGGTGTACGGACCACCTGACCGCCCGGCGCCGCCAGGGCGTTCCGGGGCAACAGCGGGCGGAAGTCCACCACACCCGTGGGATGGTCGTTGAGGAACGGCCCGAGCCGTTGCGGCAGCATGATCGGGGCCAGGAAGCCCAGGTAGAGCACGTCCAACGGGTCGCCGGTCGACCGCACGCGGAACCGCAGCCGGTCGGTGGCCGGGTCGTGGACGAGATCGAGGTCGGCCTCGGCGAGGGCGGTCCGGCCGCGGTCGGGGCCGATCTCCTCGGCGAGCAACAGCGGGTGGAGGTTGGCGTTGAACCCGCCCACCGGCCGGACTTGGGCCGCCCGCTCGCCCCCGCCGAGGCCGCGCCGGACCCGCTCGCCGACCATGGCCGCAGCGCTCGCCGGCAAAGCGTCGAGGAAGCGGCTGGTGAACCGGCCCCAGCCGCCGTAGACGTGATTGACGCACAACAGCCCGTTGTCGTGATCGCGCTGGACGAAGTGGGAGTAGCTGAGCGGCCGGGCAGCCGTCCAGTCGGGCAGCCGGGCGGCCAGGGCGCGGACGGGGCCGGACGGCAGGACGATCTCGGGAGCCGTGCCCCCGGCCGCTTCTGCCGCCTTCCCTGACAGTGCGACGAACTCCTCGCGAACGCGGGCGAGGGCAACCAGTCCAACCGGCTGTTCGGGGTCGTCGGACGGCCGGCCCACGAGGCGGCCGGCTTCCTCCCAGGCGGCGGCGGTGTCGGCGCCGAAGTCCCACGGGTCGCGGCAGACGCCGCCCTCCCCGTAGCGGGAGACGAAGCGGTCCCGGGCGACCCGGCTCATCACGTGCCCGAGGTCGAACAGCTCGGCCAAGGCGGTGAGTTCGCTGAGCGCAGCGTGGTCGGCGTGAGTGAACGGGTCATACCCGGCGGGCCGGTCCTCGTACGGCAGTCCCGTGGCACGCTCGCCCGTATCCGGTGAGGTCGGCGGGCGGCGAGGGGACAGGGAAACGGGAGCGACGGCGTCCTCGGTGAGGGCCGTCAGCGGGGCCGCGTCCGGCGGGACGGGGCGGCCGGTGTCGGCGAGCAGCTCGTGCCAGCAGCCGGCCAGGGCGGCGAGCAGGACGGGACGCTCGGTGGCGGGGGTGGCCGCGAACCGCTGTGTCTCGTTGGCGAGTCGGGCGATCCGGTCCGCCAGGGCGGCGTCCGCGGGCCACTGGCGCAGCCAGTCGGCGAGCGCGAGGAGCGGGGCGGGATGCTGCGGGTCGACGGGCTCGGCGGGCACGAGCAGCCCCGCGTCGGCGAGCCGGTCCACGAAGTCGGCGACGGCAGAGTCGTCCGCCGTGCGGCCCAGGTCGGCCGCGAGCCGTGCGGTCAGCGTACCGAGGACGAGCGGGCCTTCGGCGAGGGCGGCGGCCAGCCTGTCCAGCGCCGGGCGGGCGGCCACCTCGACCTCGTCCTCGCGGCTGACCAGGTACCTGCCGCCGGCGAACAGTGCCTCGGCGCGGGCGAAGCGGGCCCGTCCGTCGGCCACCCATGCGGTGCTCGTCATGCGGTGGGGGAGGGCGCGGCGGCGGCGCGGCTCGTCGAGGAGGGCCGCGGTGAGCGCGGCGACGAGGGTGCGGTTCTCCTTGACGACAGAGGTCACAGGGGCGGTGGGGCCGGGCTCTGGCTCCGACACGGTGGTAGCGGTGGCTGCCGCACCGACGACCGGCTCGGCCGCCCACCCAACGGCGGTGAACCACGACAGCGGACTGGTCTTCGTGCTCGCCCGTAGGGCGTGCCGCAGGACCGAGGCCTCCTCTTTGCGCGCCCGCCGACCAGCCTCGCCCCGGCCTGCCCTGCCGACTGCCCGCAGCAGGTCGGCGCTGGTCAGAGCGATGGCCCGGGTGAAGGCGGGGGAGCGACAGAGGTCTGCGAGCGCGGCGCGCTCGGCGGTCAGGGCGCGCGGGACGGCCGCGCCGAGCTCGTCGAGCAGTCGGGCGCGCAGCTCGCGCAAAGCGAGCCAGTCGGCGAGCCGCGGAACCCGGTCGGGAAGGGCGCCGAGTCGGTCCAGAAGGGCGGGGCGCGGCTCGCGGTCGTTGTACAGGGCGCGGCGAAGCGGGAGGACCACCTGGCGGTGGAACGCCTCGTCGTGGCCGGCGCGCGCGGTGAAGAGGTCGTCGGACAGGGCGGCCCGCAGGGCGGCGTCCTGGGCGGCCAGGGCGGTGAGCCGGGCGAGCAGAGCCCGCACCTCGGCGGCGGTGGCGGACTCGGCGGGGTACGGGAGCACGGTCGTACGGACGAGGGCGTACGGGGTGCTCTTGTCGTGCGGATCCGCCGGGCCCTGTGTCCCGGTCTGGCCGGACGGGGCGACCTGGTCGGGCGGCGGCACACTCGCCGGGGCTGTCGGCGGGGCGAAGTAATGCATGACGGCGCTCCCGGCGTACGGTTCGGAGGGCAGGCGGGATCGGCGGAGCGGGCGGGAATGCGTGGACCGCTTCAGCGGACCGGCCGGGCATGCGGGCCGAGTGCAATCAGCGGACCGCGTCGGCGGAGTGGGCACGGCGCGGTACGGCCGGCCGGGCAGGACTGGACGAACCGGCCGGCCGCACGGGAGCCGTGGCTCACCGAGCCCGGTGGGACGTGAGACCGAGGGCGGACTAGTAGGGCAGGTCGGGCAGCCTGGGCTGAGCGCACGAGGAGGAGCCGCACGAGCACGAGCTCGCTCCTCCGGAGGCGCCCGTCTCGGGCAGTGCGACGGTGTCTCTCAGGGCGGTGACGGTCAGTTCGCCGAGGTCGAGGTCCTCGAGGGCGAGGAGGTCCTCGCGGTGGTCGGACATGCGGAGCCTCTCAGGTGTGGAGGGCGGTGTTCGGGGCGGGCGCGGCGTCAGAGGACGACGGGCGTGGTGACCTGCGGCTGTGCGCACGACGACGAGCCCTGGCACGAACAGGAGCCCCACGAGGCGCCGTTCTCGGGCAGCGCGGCCGTGTCGCGCAGCGAGGTCACGGTCAGGTCGGTGAGGTCCAGGTCCGTGTCCAGGGCGAGGTCCTGGAGCTCCAAGGCGTCCTGCTGGTTCGAGGTACGGGACATGACGAACTCCCTTGAGATGAAGGTGGAGATCGGAACGCGCCGATGGGATGGCGGCGCGGAACATGCCGAAAGAAGGGCATGTACGGATTCCGCTCGAAGCTGGAGAAAAAGCCCGAACGGTCGTTCGTCGTACAGCAGTGAGTCTGGGTCCCGGGACAGGCCGGCAGCAAGGCCAATCCGGACATTGGCCTGTTGCTTTCATACGGTTCGGTGCGTCTTGGAGCGTTGTAGCGCGGTGGTGCAGTCACGGTTGGACTGGTGCACGGTGAAGACGGCGTGGTGTTACGTGTCCTTTGTAAGGTGGATCTTCCCTGATTGCCCACAAGTTGGCCGGAGCCCTGTCAGGGGGACGTCAGGTCTCCGTCAGCCGGGTGTCAGCGCCTCCTGGCGCCCGCGTACGGGGTCGGCGCCCGGAGGTGACGTACGTCGCATCCAAGAGGGGCCACTATTGGTCAACCTCCGTTCCGGGAAGGCCGGGAGCCTCCGGGGCGGGGTGGCGTGATCACCGGAAGTGACCGACACCATCGGCCGGAAGTACCGGAATCGTTCGCCCCAGATGGATCTGTCCGCCGAGTTCGGTTCCAGGAAGGGCGCCTACAGCGGATTCCCAGCGTCTGTGGCTCGATCCCTCAAGCGAGTGGGAACAGCACCAGGACGGGGCTGCCCGCACAGCGTTCGGCGACCAGGGCAACCAACAGAGGGATCAGCAGCATCGTCTTCCCCGCTGTGGCCCTCCCAGGACCACGATCGCTGAACTTCGGTGCACGAATCATGACGTTCTCCGGCTCGGACACGCCCCGGCATAGGGCACTCGCCCTACAAGGGCGCCGGTCGGCGATCCGGTGCCCCGCCCGGCGCAACGTCTTGACTGGCCGGTATCTCAGCCCTACTGCTTCCGAGTAAATTCCTTCGCCCACTCCACCCGCTCGTGGTGCGGGCCATGGGGCGTGCACGGGAAGTTCGCACCGGCTTGGCACTTCGGGCAAGTGGCCTCCTTCGCATGCCAGGTCCGCGCCGCCGAGTCCGCGGTCTCCTGCGTTCTCCGCCCCCTGCCCCCCTGTGCGGCCGAGTGGGTGCCGGTGACCGGCTGACGTTCACTTCGGTACGCGCAGGCCCCGTCCCGGGTCGACCGTGTCCCAGGTAGCGGTCCGAGTGGCCGGGCGGCTCTCTCGTGTGCCTCCCCGGGGGGGGCCGATTACGTCGGCACGCGGGACCCGACGCGTCTCGGGCACCCGCCCCATGCCAGGTGGGGCTTCGGGTGAACGGCCCGCAGTTGACGGCCGTCTGGCGACCACCGCATGCCGACCCCGCCCGGTGCGCCGCACACGCTACGGAACAGCGCCGTAACGGCGTTCCGTGGCATGCCGACGTTCGCGCCGACGTCGACGCGTGCGACCGGGAGTTCGGCCTGACCTAGGATCAGACGGTGATGGAGAGTGCAACGCTGGCCGGAGCGTTCGACGAACTGGCCGAGAGCTACGACCACCCGCACCACGAAGAGATCGCCCGGGCGCTGATCGAGCGGATGGCCCCCTGGAGGGCAGATGCGATAGCGGACGTGGCCTGCGGAGCGGGCGCCGTCGCCCTGCAACTCGCCCGGGCCCGACCCGCCACCGCCCGGGCCGTTCTCGCCGTCGACCTGTCCGCGGGAATGGTGGCGGCGGGCCGGGCCCGCGCCGCCGGCCAGGGACTCGCTTCGGCGATCGACTGGCGGGTCGCCGACGCCGTACCGCTGCCGGTCGCCGATCACTCCCTGGACGCCGTGCTCTGCGCCTCCTCGCTGCACTTCCTGGGGCGCCGGGCGCCGGCCGACTGGCTGCGCGCCCTTCGGCCGGGCGGCCGGGTGGGGTTCACGCTGCCGCTGGCCACGCACTTCCGCCCGTCGGGGCGCTTCGCGACGCACGTCGCCCGTGATGTGCCACTGCCCCGCACCGCGGACGAGGCAAGTGCCTGGGCGACGGAATGCGGCTTCGCCGAGGCCGACTCACGCGTCCTCGTACTCGGGACGCGGCGCGTGGTGGTGACCTCGGCGACGAGCCCGGACGCACGCTGACCTCGTAGTCCGGCATGAAGTCACCGCCTGGGAGGCGCCGGGCGGGTCAGATAGCTCGTCCGGCGGTCGTCCCTGGAACGGCGCAGCGGGTCCCGCACGACCCGCAGGCACAGTCCCGCCGGCGTGACCACCGCGAAGTACAGCACGGCCAGACCCGTCCGCCCCAGCCGCTCAGTCCATCGGGATCGCGGCACGCCAGTCGTCCTCCTCCCGCCATTCGGGCTGGTCGCGCTTGTCCAGCAGGAAGTCGCCGAGCACCAGCAAATCGATCCGCGTGCGCATGAAGCAGGCGTATGCCTCAGCGGCGTCGCGCACGATCGGCTCCCCGCGCACGTTGAAAGAGGTGTTCACCAGCACCGGGCAGCCCGTGCGCTCCCGGAAGGCGGTGAGGAGCGCGTGGAACCGCTTGTTGTGCCCGGCCGTTACCGTCTGCACCCGGGCGGAGCCGTCGACATGGGTGACCGCTGGGATCGTCGAGCGCGGCACCCGCAACAGTTCCAGACCCGTCGCGCCCTCGGCCTCGGCTCCGCACTCGCGCCGGCGGGCCGCGGCGACCTGCGCGGTCAGCAACATGTAAGGACTCTCCTGCGCCAGGTCGAACCAGTCTTTGGCGTCCTCGGCGAGGACCGCCGGCGCGAACGGCCGGAAGGACTCGCGGAATTTGGTCCTCAGGTTGAGCGTGGACTGCATGGCCGGATCGCGGGGGTCCGCCAGGATGGACCGGTTGCCCAGCGCCCGTGGTCCGAACTCCATCCGCCCCTGGAACCAGCCCACCACGCGGCCCGCCGCGAGCTCCGCCGCGACACGCTCCACCAGCTCGCGCTCCGGCAGCCGCACGGCGGGGAGTCCGCCCCGGGCCAGGAACTCCTCGATCTCCCGGTCGGAGCAGGCGGGGCCGAGGAGCGCCCCCGCCATCGCGTCCACTCCCCGTGTCACATGGGCGCGGGGGGCTCCCCGGCGGTGCGACTCGGCCAGGGCGGCGCCGAGCGCCCCACCCGCGTCCCCGGCCGCCGGCTGGACCCACAACTCCTCGCAGACCCCCTCCGCCAGGAGCCGGCCGTTGGCCACGCAGTTGAGCGCCACGCCACCGGCCAGGCACAGCCGTCGCTCCCCGGTGCGCTCCAGGGCCGTCCGGGCCAGCCGGGCCATCACCTCCTCGGTCACCTGCTGCACGGAGGCCGCCAGGTCGAACTCCCGCTCCGTGAGCGGACCTTCGGGGGCCCTGCGCGGTCCCCCGAACAGCTCCTCGAAGGCCCGTCCGACCATGGTCCGCCCGTACTGGAACGTGAAGTGCCGCAGATCGAGCCGGAACGAGCCGTCCGGCTTGACGTCGATCAGCCGCTCCCGAATGAGCGGCACGTAGCGCGGCGTCCCGTATGGCGCGAGGCCCATCAGCTTGTACTCGCCCGAGTCGACCTTGAAGCCGCAGAAGTACGTGAACGCCGAGTACAGCATGCCGAGCGAGTGCGGGAAGCGCAGTTGCGCCAGCGGGACCAGCTCGGTGCCCCGACCATGCCACAGCGTCGTCGTCTCCCACTCGCCCACGCCGTCGACGCACAGCACCGCCGCCGAGGGGTAGGGGCTCGGGAAGAACGCCGAGGCGGCGTGCGAGGTGTGGTGCCGGTGCGCCACCACCGGCGGCAGCGGGCGCCCCTTCGCCAAGTCGCCGAGCCGTGCCCGTACGTCGTCCAGGGCGCGCCGCTTCCATCCGGCCCACTGCGGGAACGCCTGGCGGAACACCGGGAACCCGTGCGGGGCCGTGGCCAGCCAGGTCGCCAGGACGCGGCGGAACTTCAGCGCCGGGTCCTCGTAGAACGCCACCGCCGCCAGCTCGTCGAGGCGCAGCCCGGCCTCGCGCAGGCAGAAGCCGACGGCGTGCGCGGGGAAGCCCGGGTCGTGGCGGCGCCGGGTGAACCGCTCCTCCTGCGCCGCCGCGAGCGGGGTGCCGCCCGCCACCAGGGCGGCCGCGCTGTCGTGGTAGTAGGCGGAGATGCCGAGGACCGGTCCGTCCGAGCCGTCGACCGGGCTGATCCCCATGTCAGAACAGCGGGTAGACGGAGGCGTCGTCCTCGGGCTGCGGCCGCAGCCGGGACGGCGGGACGGCGGGCGGGTCCGGCGGGGCGCTGTGGGAGGGTTCGGGCCGGCTCCGGCGCCGCAGCCAGGAGGCCAGGCGTCGGACGGCCGAGGCGGGTCCCGGGCCTCGGTCGTCGTGCTTCGGGTCACGCATCGAGGGGCTCCTCACGCCAGGTCGAGGCGGTCCGCCAGCTGCCGGGCCACGAGGTCGTAGCCCAGGTCGGTGCAGTGCACGCGGTCGATGAACAGCCAGTCCTCCGGCCCCGCGGCGTCGGCCATGGCCACGTTCATGTCCAGGAACGGCACGTCCAGTCCGGCGCACCCGGCGGCCAGCCGGTCCGCGTAGGCGCGGCCCACTGCCATGGTGGAGATGTCGTTGTGGAAACGGCGGAAGTTGGAGACCTCGTCCAGCTCCTCGAAGAGCAGCTTCTCCCGGGGCAGCGGCTTCTCGCGCACCCACGGCGCAAGCGGCTGGAGCACGAAGGTCAGCCGGGCACCGAGCCCGTCCGCCAGGGTCTTCCACCCGCCGAGGTGCCGCAGGGTCAACTGGGCTGCGTGCGTGACCCTCTGGTCGGCGGGCGGTACGACGTCGGGGGCGGGACCGCAGTCGAAGAAGGCGCCGTGCCGGCCCTGTTTCTCCTCCGGAAGCCGACTGAGCACCAGGTTGTTGACGCCGGAGAGCAGCACGATGTCCTCGATGGGCGGGAGTTCGTGCAGGAAGAGGGTGAACAACATCAGTTCCTGCGCCGAGTTGTGGCTCTGCCCGGCGATGTTCAGCCACGGCAGCCGGGGCGCGTGGGTCTGCCACAGCCGCGCGCTGATCGTGGCCGTGTCGTCGGTGGCGCCTACGCCGAAGACCGCCGAACTGCCCGCGAGCACCCGTGCCGGGCCGTCGGGGCGGTCGTCGCCGACCGTCGCCCGCAGCCCACCGGGGCCCGGTGTCACCCGGAAGCCGTGCCGGTCGGTGGTGTAGACGGGTGTCTTCTCGTTGCCGTACTGGAAGTACCCCAGGTAGGGCTGGTCCTCGAGGAAGAAGGTGTAGTGCTCCATGTGCGGGGTGAACTCGGCGCGGGGTGAGGTCATCGCGAAGGGGCTCCCGTGGCGTGGGTGGGTGGGCGGCGTGCGCTCAGCGAGCCGGTGGCGGGGGCGGCGGCTCGGGCAGCGAGCCGGGGCGGTCCTCCCGGATCAGGTCGGCATTGACGGCCATGGCCGCGAGTCCGCCGCTGGCGGCGGCCATCGCGGCCTGCTGCATGTTCCGGCCGAGATCGCCGGCCACATACAGCCGGGGCAGGCTGGTGCGGCCGCGCTCGTCGGTCTGCACGGACTCCAGGTCCGGGGCCTGCAGCCAGGGGCGCAGCGGGGCGACCCGGGGCTCGATGTCCAGGTGCAGGAACATGGCTCCGTAGCTCGCGGATCGGCCGTCCGCAAACACCACCTCGAGCCCCTCGGGGTGCGGCCTCAGCTCTCTGACCTGGTCGGCGACGACGGGCACGCCGGCCTTGACGAGCCGGTCCCGCTCGTCCTGCGGCAGCTCGCGCCGATCGGTGAGATAGGCGATGGTGTCCGACCACACCGTCAGCGTCGCGGCCAGACATTCGCTGGGCACGTTGCCTCCGTACACGGCGAAGGAGCGCTCACGCACCTCCCAGGCGTGGCAGTACGGGCACTCGAAGACCGACCTGCCCCACAGGTCCGCGAGGCCCGGGACCGGCGGCAGCACCGAGCGCACACCGGCCGCGTACAGGAGGGTGCGGGCGCGGAAGGTGCCGGACTCCTTGGTGCCGACCACCACACGGTCGCCGTCGGGTTCGGCGGAGACGACCTCGTCATCCCGGAACGTCACGTCGTACGAGGCGAGCTGGGCGCGGGACCGGGCGCGGAAGTCAGCGATCGTCGACCCGTCGTTGGTGAGGACGTTGTGCATGACCCCGGCCGCCATGTTGCGGGCGTCGCCCGAGTCGATCAGCAGCACACGGCGGCGCGAACGTCCCAGATACAAGGCCGCGTTGAGGCCGGCCGGGCCGCCTCCGACGATCACCGTGTCGTAGAGCTGTGTGTCCAATGGTCACCCCTTGTCGAGTAGGTCGCTGTTCGCCGGCGGATCGGCGAGCGGGGACGGGTCCTCGCGCAGCGGCGCGAGCAGCAACAGCGCGCCGACGGCCAGGACGGTCCCGCACACCTCGAACACGGCGGGCACGGAGAGGGCTTCGGCGAGCAGGCCGCCGAGGGTGGCACCGATCGGCATGGAGCCCCAGGAGCAGAGCCGGGACACGCTCATCACCCGGCCCTGCAGGTCCTCCGGTGTCAGCCGCTGGCGCAGCGACATCACGGGGATGTTCCAGCCCATCATGAAGACGCCGTTGGCGGCCAGCGCCAGTGCCGCCAGGACCGGTTGGCGTCCCAGACCCAGCGCGACGTACGCGGCCCCGGATGCCACCAGGGACCACCGGGCCAGCCGTACGGTGGACAGCCGGTCGGCGGCCCGGGGCGCCAGCCAGCTGCCCGCGACGGCGCCCAGCGACCCGGCGGCGAGCAGCAGCCCGTATCCGGTCCCGCTCAGCCCCAGGGCGCGCGCGCTCAACAGCACCAGCATCGAGAAGGTCGCCGAGAACACCAGGCCGTACAGGGCGCTCGCGGCCAGCGTGAGCCGCAGGGTGCGATGGCCGAGGACGAAGCGGAGGCCTTGCCGGATGTCGCGCAACACGCCGCCGTGCGGCCTGGCCGAAGCGGACCGGTGGCGGGCGCGGGCGAGCGGGGAGAGGCCGACGAGCAGCAGCGCGGCCAGCGCGTACAGCATCCCGCCGGTGGCCAGCGCCGCGGCGGCGGCCAGGCCGGCGAGCAGACCTGCGACGGGCGGCCCGACCATCTCGTTGAGCAGGATCTGGGCCGCCGACAGCCGCCCGTTGGCACGCTCCAGCTGCCGCTCGTCCACCAGGCGCGGCAGCATGGCGGGCGCCGCCGTGTCGGCGAGGGTCTCGGCGATGCCGAGCACGAACGCCAGCGCGTACAGGAGCGGAAGCGGTCGGTGGGCGGCGAGCACCGGCATCGCGCCGAGCAGGGCCGCCGCGCGCACCAGGTTGCTGCCCAGCACGATCCGGCGCCGGTCCACTCGGTCCACCAGGACGCCGGCGGGGAGCGCGAACAGCAGCCAGGGCAGCATGTTGACGGTGGTCAGCCCGGCGACCGCCGCCGGTTCGGGATGGTGCGCGACGACCAGCAGCGGCAGCAGGGTGCGGGTGATGCCGTCGCCCGCGTTGGAGGCGGCGGCCGAGCCCCACAGCCATCGGAACGGTCGGCCCAGGTCCGCCCGGCGGTCGCGACCGGTCCCTTGTCTGGCGGTGTCAGCCAACAATGCTCCCCTCGGACCATGTCCGCAGGCCCAGCAGTCGCTCGCCGAGTTCGCTCAGCGCCGCCCGTCCGTACAGCTCGGACTCGTCCTTGCGCATCCCGCCCTCGGGCGGATGCGGCGGGATCCGGTCCCGCCAGAACCGCACCCGCGCTTCGCGCAGTTCGGCGTTCTCCTCCCAGGCGGGCGCCATGGTCAGGTACTGGGCCATGCGCACGCGGGACTCGGACACATTCGGGTGCACGCCGTGCGGCAGCAGGCTGTTGAATATGATCAGGTCACCCGGCGCCACCCGGGGCGTGGTGACCGAGTAGCCGGTGATGTCCGGTGTGAACGGGTCGCGGTCGGCGGGCTGGCCGCTGACCCACTTCTCCCACTCGGTGAAGATCTCCGGCACGCATTGGAAGCCGCCGATCTCCTCGTCACCGTGGGTGAGGGACAGCACCGCCTGGCAGCTCACCGGCAGCGGGTCGGCCGAGGTGTCCACGTCCCAGTGGACGAACCCGTCGAAAGCGCGCGATCCCCGGTTGGGCGGATTGACGTTCGCGAAGTCGATGGTGACCCACAGGTCCGCGCGGTCCCAGATGTCGGCGAACGCCTCGTAGACGCGCGGGGTCTGCCGGACGTCCCACTGCGCCTGGTGGTTGTACATCTCGACCAGTCCGCTGTGGCCCGGCAGCCGGTCGTTGCCCGTGTGCGGCGAGGTCCAGGTCGAGGGGTCGTCGGGGCGCATGTCGAGGAAGGAGCCCAGGCCGTCGACGAGGGCCGCCACCGCCTCCGGCGGCACCGCCTGGCGGACGATCACATAACCCTGGGTGACCCACTGTTTCCAGTCCGCGGGGGACAGGACGCGCAGCGGCTCCTTCTTGTGGATGTCTCGCAGTTGGATGGCGGCCACAGACACTCTCCAGGGTGCTGTACGGGGGCGGGTTTCACTCGGCGATCAGGCGGTGTTCGGGCAGCACCACGGCGTCCAGCTCGGTCTCCAGGAGCAACTCGACCGCCTCGTCCAGGCGGTTGAGAATGGGGCGTCCGCCGCCGTTGGCGCTGGTGTTGATCAACACCGGCAGCTCGGTGCGGGCGCCGACCGCGTGACACAGCCGGTGCAGCAGGGGGTGCTCGACGGGCCGTACGGTCTGCAGCCGGGCCGTGCCGTCGATGTGCCGTGCCTCGGCGAGCTGCCGAGCCCGGTCGGGCCGCACCCGAACCGCGAACAGCATGGCCTCGGTGTGGTCCAGGGGCCCGGTGAAGTATTGATCCGCCACCTCTTCCGGGCAGATCGGTGCGACCGGACGGAACCACTCCCGCTGCTTGATCGTCTGCGAGACGTACCTGCGGGCGCCGCTCCAGTGGGCCGAGACCAGCAGCGAGCGATGACCCAGCGCGCGCGGCCCGGTCTCCATACCGCCTTCCAGCCACGCCACACAGCGCCGGCCGGCCAGCAACTCGGCGACGCTCTCCAGGAACTCCTCCTCGTCGTCGGTGCGGCGCACGGCCAGCCCGAGCTCGGTCAGCCGCCGGGCGAGGTCGTCGGCCCGGGGCCTGCGACCGCCGTCGGCTTCGTCCAGGCCCTGCAGCGGTGGTCCGGCGTAGGCCAGCGGCGCCCACCCCGAGCGGCTCAGCAGGGCCGGTCGGTCGGAGGGGTCGGCCACGGCCAGCGCCGCGCCCAGCGCGATCCCCGAGTCGTCGCAGCAGGTCGGGATGGACACCCGTGTGAACTGGCCCGACTCCGCGAGCAGGCTGTTGGCCGTGATGTTGAGCGCGCAACCGCCGGCGTAGCAGAGCGTGGCGTAGCTGGGAAAGCGCCGGCTGATGCCGATGACCAGCCGGGTCAGGTCCCGTTCCACGGCAGTCTGCAAGGTGGCCGCGAGGTCCCGGCACACCCGCTCGTCGGGGGAGGTGCCGACCGGCGTGGTGCGGCCGTCCGCGGTGCGGATCTCGTCGGGGAAGACCGACCCAAAAGAGTGCACGACGTCGTCGTCCGAGGAGTCGGCCAGGCCGGCGTCCAGATATCCGCCGCTGACCGGGTCGTACTCCCACCAGGTGTCGGCGTAGCGCAGCGCTGTCCCGGTCAGCAGGTCCTCGTCGAGCCGCTCATACAGGTCCCGCGAGGCCCGCCGGGTGGACTGCGGGACGAGCATGGCGCGCAGGACCGGCAGCAGAGAGGGGTCGGTGTCCCCGGTGGCCGTCAGGCCGAGCAGTTTGCCGGTGTCGAACTGGCTGCCGTGGATGCGCCGGGCGAGCGCCTCGTAGACCAGGCCGAAGCGGGGCCCGGTGCGGTTCGTGAAGGACATCACCGGGGTGAGCTGGTCGCCGTCGCCGAGGCAGACCATGCCGCACTCGGCGTAGTTGCCGGTCCCGTCCAGGGCGAGCACCAGCGCTTGGCGGGCCCCGGAGGTGTAGTAGGCCAGGGCGGCGTGCGCGTAATGGTGGCGCACCGCGGTCAGGGTGACGTCGTCGAACTCCTCGGCCAGCGGCCAGTCCAGGGTCTTGATCACCCGGGTCACCGCGTCGGCGAGGCCCGTGCCGCCGGTGGCCGTCCAGCGGGCGTCCTCGTTGACCAGCTCGACCAGGGCCGGCGGGAGCACCTCGCACCTGGGCGTGTACCAGTCCGCCACCGCGATCCGGGTCACCGGACCCGCCGCCCGCGCCCTCAGCTCCGCCAGCCATTCGCCGGCGGCCCGGGAGAAGTCGCCGTTGCCGCCGCACACATGGCGGAGGCCGAGGCGGCGCTCGGCCTCGATGACGTGATACCCGCCCTCCTCGGTGAGCGCGGCACCGGCGTCGTGGCCGAAGTGCATACCGATCGTTGCCATGGAACCAGTCACCCTTCCTCGGCCCGGACCGAGGTCGCGGGGGCCGGGTCGTGGCTTGGCGGGGGGGGGGGGGGGGGGGGGGGGGGGGGGGGGGGGGGGGGGGGGGGGGGGCCCCGCCCCCCCCCCCCCCCCCCCCCCCCGGTGCGGGGAGCGTCGGGGCCGGGTCAGGACAGGGTGGCGAGGCTCTGCGTGTGATGGCGCTCCAGGAGGCCCTGCACCACCTCGCGCATGTAGGCGCAGTAGCCGGGCGACATCAGCTGGATGGAGCCGTTCTCCTCCTCCAGCGCTCCGGCGGAACCGCCCGAGCAGGTGCCCTGCAGCTCACAGCCCTGACAGCCGGGACCATTGGTGTAGGCCCGCATGCCGTAATCCTGGTAGGCGGCGGAGGAGAAGATGGCGCGCCAGTCGTCGATCGTGCCCAGCTTGCGGGCGGTCGCCTTGCATGCGAAGACACTGCCGTTGGGCTCGATGGAGAGCTGGCGGCCGACCGCCGGGCAGGTCTTGTAGTCGGCCTGCTCGGCCCACTTGGCCTCGTCGATGATCATCTGGAAGGTCTGGTACCAGTAGCCGCTCAGCTGTACGCCGCGCTCGCGCCCGTAGTCAACGGCGGCCAGCAGCCGCTGCGCCACGTCGTGCGGGCTGTGCTTCTGGAAGAACTCCTTGGCCTGGAACGACACGATGACGTCCAGGCTGTCCAGCCCGGCCTCGGCGACGAAGTCGATGAGCGGGGTGCCCCACTTGTCCCATGTGTACTGGGAGAGCACCGAGGTGATGCTCACCGGGACGCCCGCCGCCTTCATGTCGAGGATCGCCTTGCGGACGACGGCCCACGGAGTGCGCTGCTGCTGCCCGCCGCGGAACTCGCCGGTCTCCGGGACCAGGTAGTCGATGGAGACGGTGGTGTCCACGTGGTGCTCGGCGAGCGCGGCCAGGAGTTCCTCGTCGATGCGGGAGCCGTTGCTGGTCAGGTCGTAGGAGAGGGTGACCCCGTCGTGGCTGTGGCCGAAGGTGCGCAACACGTGCAGGATGGTGCCGCGCGCCAGGGTGGGTTCGCCGCCGAAGAACGACACCGTCAGGTGGCCGCCGCCGTTGGCCTTGCGCAGTCGGATGGCCTCCTCGACGGTCTTCTCGGCCACCTCGCGGGACATGTGCATCGAGGGGTTGCGACCCTCGTCCGAGCCGTGGTTCCAGTCGCCCTTGGCGAGGGTCGGGCCCGAGTCCTGACGGACGGGGGCCGTGTCCTCGCGCGAGCGTCGCAGTTCGACCAGAACCGGACCCGGCTTCACCGACTCCCCTGAGGTGTTGCGCTCCTCGACACCACCGTCGAAGTTGTACGCGAAACACCCCTGACAAGAGAAGTTGCAGGCGTTGGTGAGGACGAGCTGGATGGAGGAGTGGAACACGCCGGTGCTGAGCGCGCCCTGCCTGCTCTCCAGCAGCGCGTCGATCTCCCTGGCCTCGTCGTGGCCCGCCTCGACCAGGAATCGAGCCTCGACGAGGTCCCGCAGCGACGCGTCGTCGACCCGCTCCCGCAGCCGGTCCCAGCTCATGCCCCGGGAGGCCTCCTTGAGTAGGTCCACGATGTCACGGTCGATCAGCCGCGCATTTCCGAAGAGTGAATGAAAGGCCATGGTTCGCTCGTCGTCCGCGTATGAATCGAGTCGGCCTCCGAATGACGTGAAATCCCGGTCGTCCACGGCGCGCAGGGTGCGGACGTAGCGCGAGGACTGGTACATCGAATTCTGCATGGCTGAAGACTTCTCCCTGCCTGTCACGAATTCCGGCGCGGCGCGCATCGCGGCTCGGTGCGCGGCGCACGGCAAGGCGTCGGCGAAAAGCACCCCGACGCGCAGTCGTTGGCCACGGACCGCTCCCACTCCCGGCACGGCCCGCGCGACAGACCGGGGCCCGGCCAGCGGGCGGGCCCCGGAATACCTCAGCCCTTAGGCCGGCTCGCACTCTTTCCGCTGCTCAGCGGTGGCCGTGACGGTCTCCACCTGCTTGCGGACCGGAGTGATGGTCGGAGCGTTGCCCTTGTCCGGTGACACGAACGCGCACGGACGGGACGACGCGGTGACCGCAGGACGGACCACCTTCTTGACTTCGGCCATGTGACCTCCTCAGTGGGTGTGATTCACAATGCGCTCCACTGAAGCAGATGCAGGCAACAACCAATAAGGCTTCAACCGGTCATGATTGAGAGATCGTTTCCGTCGGACCGCCCGACGGAAACGATCTTTATGTGTTCGGCGTGCGCCGCACTTGTGCTCCGATTCAGCTGCATTCCCCGCACGACGCCACGTGTTCGGGCGCATATCCACGCGCCAGGGTGATCCCCGCGCGCCGGATCCATTCCGGCCACTCCGGCCCGGCCGGTCGAGGGCCAGGCGCACTCGCCAGGTCGAGCCGACGGTCGAATCGCTGGAAGATCACTTTCGCACTCAGAACGCGCTGTCGACGGGTCTGTGCGCCACCTGCCGGACTACATCCGCGGCAAGGGCAGCTCTTTCATCGACAACAGCGGCCGCACCGCGCGTATCTACCAGAAGGACAACTACTTCGGCCGGCACGTCTGCGTTCGGCCGCGAGGGCGGCACCATCAACGACCTGCGCTCTTACCAGCTCAACGGCACCACCCACAGCCTCCGCAACCATGACGCGGGCGGGTTCGTCGAGAAGGCGCGGCCGTTTCCGGTGGCGGAGCGATTGATGCCCATGGAGGTCGACGGCCTGGCGGTCCAGGGCCTGTTGCGAAAGTGGCCTCGTCGCCCGGAGGGCGGCCGCGTGCCGGGCGTCGCACGGCAGAGGACCACTTTCGCAACAGGCCCTAGGTGGCCGTGCACGAAGTCGGTCACCGCTCCGGGACGGAACGCGAGATCGGCGGAGGCCGTCAGCGTCTCGAGGATGCCCTGGACGGATTGATGGGGTGACCCGGGCTGTCGTCGGCCGACTGCGCGAGGCGCATGCGACGCGCACGCGTGTGCAGTTCGGCTGTGAGTTCGCCCTGGAATCGGGTTCCGTCGTGGCGGTCGTGGGCAAGGCACGTGCCGCGTCGGCCTTCACGGTGGAGTTGGAGTGGGAGGAACCGACCGCACCGTGACGTTTGCCGCGGACAGTTGGGAGGTCCTAGCGCACGTGGAGTTCGCTCCACGAAGTCGGCACGCCGCGGCTGTTTTCCTCTTCTCGTGCGGTCACTGGCAAGCGGTCACTGGCAAGACAACGGGTTGACGCCTTCGATGACCTGCCATCCGGAGGCCAGGGTGTCACAAGGCGATCAGTCCTGCCGCTGTTTCCTTGAAGCAGCCGGCCCCGACCAGCGCCTGCACCTTGGCCTCGGTGGCCGTGGCGACCGCATTGACCAGCGCCGCGCCGGACAGCGCCACGGGAAGGGCCACGACGATGTTTACCCGTGCCCGCCCGCAGCGGGACCGCGGTGTCGCGCATGTGCGCTGTCCGGACGCGTGAGCCCGGCGTTCGCGTCTCCCGCCCCCTGTGCATGCGTCGTTTGAGGCGGTGTGACGTGCCGCCAGCTACCAGCAACGTGGCTCAGCCACACGAAGTGGCCTTCGTTTGCGACGGCTCTTCCCTTACGAGCGTCCCGGCCCCTTCATCGGCCGGTGGTTCACCAAAGAAGTCGTCGGGAACGTCGGTTCGTCATCCTGATCACTCGAGTACCGTGTCGGGCCATGAACGCGGACCAATGGTTGGCAGATACCCGGACCTCCTACGACACGGTCGCAGTCAGCTACGCGGACCAATTGCGCGAGTCTCTGATCAAGGCACCGTATCTTCGGGCGGCTCTGGCGTTGTTCGCGGACTTGGTGCGGGCCTCCGGCGGCGGGCCGGTGGCGGATGTGGGCTGCGGTCCTGGACACGTCACGGATCACCTGCAGGGACTGGGTGTGGAGGCTTTCGGTATCGATCTTTCCCCCGGGATGATCGATGTGGCTCGGCGTGCGCACCCCCGCCTCCGGTTCGAGGTGGGCTCGATGACGGACCTCGACCTCGCCGATGCCTCGGTCGCCGGCTTGCTTGCCTTCTGGTCGCTGATCCACATTCCCGACGATGCGGTGCCCACGGTCTTCGCTCACTTCCGGCGGGCGTTGCGTCCCGGCGGACCGCTGATGCTCGGCTTCCACGTTGGCAGCGGCTCAAGGCTGAAGACGCAGGGCTATGGCGGTCACCCGATGAACGTCTACGTACACCGTCGTCAGCCCGACAAAGTGGCGGGGTGGCTTCGGGCCGCCGGGTTCAGGGTCGAGGCCCAGATGCTGATTGACCCCGACGAGAGCGTTCCAGGAGCGGTCCTTTTCGCCCGCCGTCAGTCGGTGCTTTCGACGTGACGAGCGGGTTCAGCAGCAAGATCACCCGTCAGCGGGCGGGTGGCCCCGTGCTGCTGTGAGGCTGGCGGATTGCCAAATAGTCCGACCAGTTCTCGCCTGCGAAGGCAGCCCAGCGTGCTGCCGTTCTGGGCTGGATGCCGAACAGGTCGGAGATGACTATGGGAGGCAGGTCGGCGAGGGCTTCCATCATGGCGGTGTTGCGGGCGGCTCGGGCGGGTAGGTCGTAGCGCTTGAGCCGGTCGGACAGACCCGCCGGGTGGCGGGGGCGCCCGGGGCTGCGTCCCGGCAGGAGGTACTTCGTGGCTTCGCCGCTGTGCTGACGCGTGCCGCGGAGGAGGTCGTCGATGAGGTGGGCGAGCTTGGGCGGCAGGACGAACGGATGGTGGCTGATCGTCAGATAGGTGTGGTTTGCGTCGTGGTGGATGTGGTCGGTGGTGAGTTCGACGATGAGGGTCAGCGGGAGCGCGAAGAGGCGGACCAGGGCCCCGGTGACGCGGACGTCCAGGGGCCGGCCGATCCAGAGGGATTAGGCTCGCGTGAGCGGCGCTGGCCGCTACCACCTGCTGCTGACCAGCGAGAGCCGAGCCGTGCAGCACGGCTGGTGGTCGAACGAGGTGGTGGCGTGCGACAAGTGCCGGCGCTGGATCGGCTCCGCCGGCACCATGCCCGACAGCGGCCTGCGGGTCAGCGCGTGCTCGCTCGATGTCCGAGACCACGGTCGCCGTCCCTCATGGGCCATGGGCTCCCTCTTCTTCGTCCGCGGCATGGCAGGGTCCTCCGTGTGCCGGACCGCATTCTTCACCGCCTACTGCAGCTCATAGCGGCTGGCCCGGGTGGCTTCGGCCTGCGCGGTGACGGCCGCTTGCACGACCTCGGAGGCCTAGCGACAGCGGCGCCAGCGGGCTTCGTGATCCGCCCCGGTGAGGCCCGCAAGCTTCGCGCGTTCCTACTCGGCGGATCGTTCCAGCATGATCAGCTCATCGGGGACTTCTGCCATAGGCACGGATCCGGTGTCGGCGGTGTCCGGGTGGTCGGGGTACGGGATGACGTTCGCCGGGAACCGGATGATGCTGCGGGCGATGCCCACCACCACCGTGGTGGGGGAGTGCTGAGGTTTTGACGAGTCGGCTAACGGCCGTGGGGGGGGGGGGGGGGGGGGGGGGGGGGGGGGGGGGGGGGGGGGGGNTTTTGTTTTTTTTGGGGTGGGGGCCCCGGGGGGGGCCCCCCGCCCCCCCGCGCCCCCCCCCCCGCCTGTCCCGGCTACCGTGCGACGCCCTCGAACAACGCGGCCAGGTCCGGCCAGCACCTCCGGTAGTCGTTCGCCGCCGGATCCCAGGCCAGCACCGCGCCGTACCGTTCCCCCCGCTCCTGGCAGAGGAGCAGTTCGTCCCCCGTCCGGGACACCGCAAACGGCATTCATGCGGCGTTTGCGGGACGGGTGTCCGCCGGAACGGCGGAGGGCGCCGGGACTGAGAAGTTCGAAAAAGGCGGCTGCCACCGTCTCCAGGTCGTGCCTGCTCGGAGCCCCCGTCGTCCCGCGCGCTGCCCGCCTCCGCCACCGTGCGGCACCGATTCACCCACCACACCCTGGGCGGAGTCACCGTCCGGCACGCATTCGCCCGCAAGACCGTGGGACAGCAGGCTCGTGCGGCGGGCAGGCCCACGGTCAGACCAGCGGATCGAGGAAGGTCAGCACCGAGGCGTCCTCCTCGATCAGCGGGGCGAGGGCTGCATTGAAGGGGCCGCCGTAGGGAGCCTTCAGGTGGGCTTGGAAGGCGTCCTCGTCCCGGTACGTCTCGAAGATCCAGTAGGCGCGCGGGTTGGACGCCTTGGTGTAGACGTCGAAGGCCAGGTTGCCGTCTTCCTCGCGCACCTTCTCGGCGTAGCTCCGGATGAGGTCGGCGACCTCGTCCTGCGCTCCCTCGCGTGCGGTGAACTCGGCGAGCAGGGTCCTGTTCACGGTGTGATGTCCTTCGGTCGGGTCTGGTGTGAGGGTCAGTCGCGGTAGGAGCCGAGGTGCCAGATATGGGCTCGCTCCAGCTTCACCGAGCCGTTCTCGGCGAAGACCTGCACTCCCTGACTGGCGGGGTCGGGGAAGACCTGGTCGGTGATCACTGCTTCGCCGCTGCCGCCGAACACCTCGACGGACGACCAGTCGAGAAGGATCCGCAGCTTCACCTTGCCGTCCTTCGCCTCGAGGGGCGCTCGCTGGACGCCGGGGAAGGAGCTGTTGAAGTCCACGGCGCCAGAGCGGGTGCGGTCGACGTACAGCTCCTGCGTCGTGGTGTCGTAGCCGATGAGTGTCTCCTCGCCCGCGGCGCCGGTGCGCACCTTCAGGCCGAAGCGTTCGGCGTCCTTGAGGGAGAAGGTGGCCTCGATGTCGAGTGCCTTGCCCTTGGCCGCGGGGCCGGCCAGGGGCTTGGTGGTGCTCGTGACGGTGATGCCGGCCGCGGTCGCCGGGGGCTCCTGCCGCAGGGACTTCAGGCTGTTCACCGGCCTGCTGGTCAGGCGGATGCGGCCGTCGACGGTGCGCAGGGCCATCTCCCGGGGGGTGCTCTGTGCGCCCCGCCAGGGGGAGGTGGGGATGGCACCGCCGTAGTCCCAGTTGTTCATCCAGCCGATCATGTAGCGCTTGCCGCCGGGCGCGTTCTCCCAGGACACCGCCGCGTAGTAGTCCTTGCCGTAGTCGGCCCAGTCGGCGCGCTGCAGGGCGGACGTGGCGGGCTTGTCGGCGGCGGTGAACTGGTCGGCCAGGATGTGGCCCCAGCCGGCGGTGTTCCTGTCGACGATCTGGATCTGGGCCTTCTTGCCGGCGTAGGGGCGCAGGTCGAAGGAAGCCCAGTCGAGGGTCTCGCTGTTGGAGCCGGTGGCGCTGCGCACGACCTGGCCGTCGACGATCAGGTTGACGGACGTCTCCTGGGAGACGGGCTGGGCCTTGGTGTCGGACAGCATGATGTGGTCGACGTTGATGTGACCCCAGCCGCCGATGTTGTCGTCGACGATCCTGATCTGCGCCTTCTTACCGGCAAGGTCGCTGACGTCCCAGGAAGCCCAGTTGAGGGCCTCGGCGTCCCCTCCGGTGGCGCTGCGCACGGCGTGGCCGTCGACGAGGAGTTCTACGGCGGTGGGTTCGGCGGCGCTGGTGGGGCGATGGCCGCCGCCGATGAGGAAGTTGATGTGCTTCTTGTCGAGAGTGAATTCGGGTGAGGTGAGCGCGCCGGTGGTGGAGTCGCCGTTCAGGAAGGTGTTGACCAGACCGCTGCCCCGGAATCCGGAGACTTCCTGCTGGCCGGGGAGGGTGCCGGT
Source organism: Streptomyces sp. IBSBF 3136 (assembly GCF_036815105.1). Taxonomy (NCBI): domain Bacteria; kingdom Bacillati; phylum Actinomycetota; class Actinomycetes; order Kitasatosporales; family Streptomycetaceae; genus Streptomyces; species Streptomyces sp. IBSBF 3136. Next base: position 78,041 of record NZ_JAJSZC010000005.1, on the reverse strand, counting down.
GGCGGGTGCGGCGCCGAAGGCGTCTCCGGCCTTCGTCCAGTCGCCGTAGCTGCCGCCTTCGAAGTCGGCGAGGACCGTGCCTGCGGGCGGCGGTCCCTGCTCCAGGACGGTTCCCGGCTCGTGTGGGTGGCGTCCGCCGCCGACCTTGAAGTTCAGGTAGGGGCTGTCGACGGTGAATGCGGGGGAGGTGAGGGTGCCCGTGGCGCCGTCACCCGAGTGGAAGCTGTTGGCGAGGCCCTTGCCGTTGAAGCCGTCGATGGTGCCCTGCCCGGCCAGTGCCCCGGCCGACGGTCCGTCGCCGAACGCGGTGCCGGTGGCCGTCCACGTCCCGAAGCCGGTGTCCTCGAAGTCCTGCACGACTTTCCCGGTGGGCGGGGTGTAGGTGCCCTTGTCCTCGGCGGTGAACGTCGTGCCGTCGAAGTCGCCGATGAAGTACTGGGCGGCCGAACCGCCTGCGGTGCCGCCGGGGTTGATGTTGACGACGAGGACCCACTTGATGTGGTGCGGGTCTCCGTCGACCGCGAGGGGGAACAGGTCCGGGCACTCCCACACGCCGCCGGTCGCGCCGGCCGGGCCGAACTCGCTGAGCAGGTCCCAGTCCTTGAGGTTCTTGGACGAGTAGAACCGCACCTTGTGCTCGGTGGACAGCGACACGGTCATCAGCCAGCTCTTCGTGGGTGCGTACCACTGGACCTTGGGGTCGCGGAACTCGCCGGAGCCGATGTCGAGTACGGGATTGCCCTGGTACTTGGTCCAGGTGCGGCCGCGGTCGGTGCTGTAGGCGAGCGACTGGGCCTGCTTGCCGCCGTTCTTGTAGGCGCTGGTGTAGATCGCCACCATGGGCGGGTTCTTCTTCGTGCCGAACCCGGTGGTGTTGTTCCGGTCGACGACCGCGCTGCCGGAGAACACCATCTCCTGGTCGTCGTGCGACAGGGAGAGCGGCAGCTCCTTCCAGTGCACGAGGTCCTTGCTCACCGCGTGCCCCCAGGACATGTCGCCCCAGGAGTTGCCGTTGGGGTTGTACTGGTAGAACAGGTGGTATTCGCCCTGGTAGTACACCAGACCGTTCGGATCGTTCATCCAGTTCTTCTGCGGGGTGAAGTGGAACTGGGGCCGGTAGGTTTCGGAGTACGGCCGGGTGTCGGCGGCCAGGGCCTGGGGGGCGAGCGGGGCCGCGGACAGGGCGCAGACGGTTGCCACCGCCGCGATCATCCGTGTGCGGGCACGCCGGGATATACGTCCAGAGCTCATGGTGTCTCCTGTGCCGCGGCTGTCCGCGCAGCGGAGCCTGCTGTGCCGGCGCGGAACCAGCCGAAAGTTGACGACCCGCCGGGCGCCGACGTCTACGGCGCCCGACAAGGAAGTGACATCGTTGACTTGTGTCATCGATGACATGGAGTGGCCCGATGATGGGGCAATTTGGCCAGCGCGTCAACAGTCCGGGCGCCAGGGCACCTGCAGCCGCTACGCCCGTACCTCATGCTCGGCCGGCGGTGGCGAGCTGCTCCAACTGGCTGTGCAGCGGCGGATTCGGACCGGCAACCGAGCAGGTCAGGGCCGCAACCCTGGCAGCGAACCGGCAGGCGTCCGCGACGTCACCGAGACGGAGATGCGTCAGCCTGCCGCCGAGGAGTCCACGGGCGGCCAGGTGATGCAGCAGCCCGGCGGTGAAGGAGTCCCCCGCCCCTACCGTGTCGACGACGCTCGTGGGCACGGCGGGCACCACGATGCGTTCGCCGTCGAGCGAGGCCAGGACGCCGTCGGCACCGAACGTGATCACGACGAGCCGTGCCCCGGCCGCGTGCCAGGTGTCGCACGCCTGCTCGGGCGGTGTGCCCGGCAGCAGGAGCTGCAGGTCGTCCTCGCTCAGCCGCAGCACATCCGTCAGTGCGCACCAGTGCGCCAGCCGGCCACGGTAGACCTCGGGATCCACCAGCAGCGGCCGGACGTTGGGGTCGATGCTGATGGTGGCCCGGGGAGCCGCTGCGGCCAGGAAGTCCTCTACCACCGCCGCGCCGGGTTCCCGGACCAGGGCCAGGGAACCGCTGTGCACGCAGGCGGTCCCGGACAGGTCCACCCCCGCCAGCTCCTCGGCTGTCCACTGCCAGTCGGCCGTGTTCTGCGCGTGGAAGGAGAACGCGGCCTGCCCCCGCTCGTCCAGCTCCGCCACGGCCAGTGTGCTGGCCTCCGCGGCCGCGACGGCGCCCGTCAGGTCCACCCCGGAGGACTCCAGGTGAGCCCGGAACAGACGGCCGAACACGTCGCCGGACAGTCGTGCGAGGAAACGCGCCGGGGTGCCCAGGCGGGTCAGGGCCACAGCCGTGTTCGCAGGTCCGCCGCCAGGCAGCACCCGCAGCGCGAGTTCGCTCGAGGTGCCCGTCGGTTCGGTGAACGCGTCCGCGACGCACTCTCCCAGGACGGTGATCTGGCGTGGGCTGCTCATGGGCGGCTCTTCTCTGCGAACGCACGGGCGGGGAAGCGGGCACGGACCGGGCATCCGCCGCGGCCGTTACGGACTTGTGTCTCGCGCAAGGCATTGACGTTGCCGGGAGCCGGAGTCCATCATCCTCGGCAAGCAGTGTCAACGATGACATAAGTCAACGCTGACATCCCGGGCGGCATGTGTCCTGATCCCGCCCCGTGCCGCTCGCTATCCCTCAGGAGTCGAACATGTCTCGCACCACCCGCCTGTCCACCTCACTCCTCAGAGCCGCCGCTGTCACTGGCGTCGCGGCGCTCACCCTGACGGCCTGCGGTTCCGGCTCCGGATCGGACTCGTCCAGCACCGGTTCGGGCGACGTCAAGGTCGGCCTGATCACCAAGACGGACACCAACCCGTTCTTCGTGAAGATGAAGGAGGGCGCGGAGAAGGAGGCGAAGGCCGAGGGCGTCAAGCTCATGACCGCGGCCGGCAAGTTCGACGGGGACAACGCCGGCCAGGTCACCGCCATCGAGAACATGGTCGCCTCCGGGGTGAAGGGCATCCTGATCACCCCGAGCGACTCCAAGGCCATCGTGCCGGCCATCGAGAAGGCCAAGGCCAAGGGCGTCCTGGTCATCGCGCTGGACACACCGACCGACCCGCAGAGCGCGGTCGACGCCCTCTTCGCCACCGACAACCTCAAGGCCGGCGAGCTGATCGGCGCGTACGCCAAGACCGCCATGAAGGGCAAGGCCGCCAAGATAGCCACCCTCGACCTCGCGCCCGGCGTGTCCGTCGGCGTCCAGCGCCACGACGGCTTCCTGAAGGGCTTCGGCATCAAGGAGGGCGACTCCTCCGTCGTCTGTTCCCAGGACACCGGCGGCGACCAGGCCAAGGGCCAGACGGCGATGGAGAACTGCCTCCAGAAGGAGCCGGACATCAACGTCGTCTACACCATCAACGAGCCCGCCGCGCTGGGCGCCTGGACCGCGCTGAAGGCCAAGGGACGCGAGAAGGACGTGCTGATCGTCTCCGTCGACGGTGGCTGCACCGGGACACAGGCGGTCAAGGACGGCAAGATCGCCGCGACGTCGCAGCAATACCCGCTGAAGATGGCCGCCGAGGGCGTCAAGGCCGTCGTGACGTACGCCAAGGACGGCAAGAAGGCGTCGGGCTACACCGACACCGGCGTCACCCTGATCACCGACAAGACGCAGACCGGCGTCACGGCCAAGGACACCGGCTACGGCCTGGAGCACTGCTGGGGCTGAGCCGCCCCCGGGCCGTACGACACCGCACGACTCCGCGCGGCGGCCGTCCCTCCTTCCCTGACCGGGGACGGCCGCCCCCTTGTTCCCCTGTCCTCCGACGCGGACGCACAAGGACATCTGTCTTCCGACAAGGACTTCGCATGACAGCCACGACCACGCCCCCGGACACGTCCAAGCCATACGCCGGGCTCACCGCACCGAGCACGGCCCGCAGACTGCTCACGCAGCCGACCACCGGCCCGCTGGTCGCCCTTCTCCTGGCCTGCGCCTTCTTCTCGCTCTCGACCGACCAGTTCCTCACCGGCGGGAACTTCTCGCTGATCGTGCAGCAGGTCATGGTGGTAGGCACCCTCGCCATCGGCCAGACCCTGATCATCCTCACCGCGGGCATCGACCTGTCATGCGGGGCCGTGATGGCGTTCGGCAGCATCATGATCGCCAAAATGGCCGCCGAGGGCTCCCTGCCACCGCTCGCCGCCATCGCGCTCGGCCTGGTCGTCTGCGGCGGCTTCGGGCTGCTCAACGGAGCGCTGGTGCAGAAGATCCCGCTGCCGCCGTTCATCGTCACCCTCGGCATGCTCAACGTGGCGTTCGCACTGACCCACATCTACTCCGAAGAACAGACCGTCACCAGCCTGCCCGGACCCCTGACAGCTCTTGGGAAGACCTTCCCGCTCGGCAACACCGACATCACCTACGGCTCGCTGGTCACCATCGGCCTGTTCCTCCTCCTCGCCTACGCCCTGAGCAGCACCGGATGGGGCCGGCACGTCTACGCGCTCGGCAACAGCCCCGAAGCGGCACGCCTGAACGGCATCCGCACCTCCCGCCTGACCATCGGCGTCTACACCGTGGCGGGCCTGCTCTACGGCATCGCCGCCCTCCTGCTCATCTCCCGCACCGGAGTCGGCGACCCCCAGGCCGGCCAGACCGACAACCTCGACAGCATCACCGCCGTCGTCCTCGGCGGCACCAGCCTCTTCGGCGGCCGCGGCTCGGTCCTGGGCACCTTCATCGGCGTCCTCATCGTCGGTGTGTTCCGCAACGGCCTGCAACTGATGGGCGTCGCCTCGATCTACCAGACGCTGATCACCGGCGTCCTGGTGATCCTGGCGGTGACCGTCGACCAGATCTCCCGGAAGAAGGCACGATGACCGCGACCACCACCCCCGTGCTGCAGGCCCGCGGCCTGGTCAAGCGGTACGGACACGTCACCGCCATCGACGGCGCCGACTTCGACCTGATGCCCGGCGAGGTCCTCGCCGTCATCGGCGACAACGGCGCCGGAAAGACCAGCCTGATCAAGGCCCTCACCGGCGCGTTGACCCCCGACGCCGGCGAGATCCGCCTCAACGGCCAGCCCATCACCTTCTCCGGACCGCAAAGCGCCCGCGCCCACGGTATCGAGACGGTCTATCAGGACCTCGCCGTGGCCGCTTCCATGGACATCGCCTCGAACATGTTCCTGGGACGCGAACTGCTCCGACCAGGCGTCCTGGGAAGCGTCTTCCGCATGCTGGACAAGAAGCGCATGCGCCAGGAGGCCGCCGAGCACATGGCCGACCTGAAGATCGGGCTGCGCTCGCTGACCCAGGCGGTCGAGACCCTCTCCGGCGGGCAGCGGCAGGCCGTCGCGGTCGCCCGGTCCGTCGCCTGGGCCCGCAGCGTCGTCGTCATGGACGAACCCACCGCCGCCCTCGGCGTCAAAGAGTCCGGACAGGTCCTCGACCTCATCCGCCGCGTCCGGGACAAGGGCATGCCGGTCGTCCTGATCAGCCACAACATGCCGCACGTCTTCGAGATCGCCGACCGCATCCACGTCCACCGCCTCGGCAAGCGCGCGGCCGTGATCAAGCCTTCCGACTACTCCATGGCCGAAGTCGTCGCCATCATGACCGGAGCGCTCACCGTCGATGAGGCGGGAGGTACCGTCGTAGCGGACTCCCAGGCGGCGAAGGCCGCGGGAGTCAAGGCCAACTGACCTACGACCACACTCATGGGTTCCGGCCGGCCGGGGCGACACACCGTGCCACCGCGGCCGGAACCGACGAGCAGGGGAGACTGTTTACTCCATGGCAGCGAATCGCCGCCCCACCCTCGCAGACGTGGCCCGGGAAGTGGGCGTCAGCGCCAAGACGGTCTCCCGCGTCCTCAATGAGGACGGCCCCGCATCAGCCAAGACCCGGGAGCAGGTGCTCGCCGCCGTGGCCAGGCTCGGCTTCCAGCCGAACCTTATGGCACGCAACATCCGCGTCGGTGGACCCGACACCACCATTGGGTTGGTCATCCCCGACCTCGGCAACCCCTTCTTCGGCGCCGTGGCCCGCAGTATCGAGGACACCGTCCGCGACCGCGGCCTCACCCTGCTCATGGGCTCCTCCGCGGACGACCCGGACCGCGAACGCGCGTTGACGGACAAGTTCCTCGCCCGCCGCGTCAGCGTCCTGATGGTCGTGCCGTCCGTCGGCGCCGACCACGCACACCTCAGGCCCCACCGCGCCACGGGCCTGCCCGTCGTCTTTCTTGACCGGCCTGGGGTGGGCCTGTCCACGGACAGCGTCGTCAGCTCCAACCGAGCCGGCGCCCAGGCCGGCGTCACCCACCTGATCAACCACGGCCACCGGCGCATCGGCTTCGTCGGCGATCTCCCCACCAGGCTCTACACCCGCCGCGAGCGCCTGGCCGGATACCGTGCGGCGCTCGACGAAGCCGGCCTCCCCTACGACCGTGCCCTGCTCACCAACGCGCACGACCAGCATGGGGCCGCCATCGCCACCGCCGAGCTGCTGAGCCTGGCCGATCCCCCCACCGCCCTGTTCGCCGGCAACAACATCGTCGCCCTGGGGGTCGTTACCGAACTCGCCCGCACCAAACGCAAGGACGTGGCCCTCGTCGCCTTCGACGACGTCCCGCTCGCCGAAGTACTCGAACCGGCCCTGACCGTCGTCGCCCAGGACCCCGAAGAAATCGGCAGAGCAGCCGCGACCACCGCCCTGGCCCGCCTCGACGGCGACCGCTCCCGCGTCCGCACCATCACCGTCCCCACCCGACTGATCGTGCGCGGGTCGGGGGAGCAGCAGCTTGCCCCGCAGCTGCTGCAGGAGGGGTAACAAGCCCGCTTACCTCTTTTCTCCCTGTCCAGCCGGTCGGCGAGGACGGCCACGGATCCAGCCCGACGAGTGCTCCCCGCACCTGCGGGTCCCACGCCGCGGCGCGGGACGCTTCGGTGTGGCGGCGGCTGGGACGCAGGGGCGAGCAGACGCTGGAGGTTACGGATCACTCCACCACGGTCTCGTGTCCACCGCCCCAAGCGGGCGCTTTCACAACACCTGTGCAGCGGATCAAGCGAACCGCGGACACGGCCGCCGCCGATTGCGGCACGCCGCGGGCGGCGCTGCTGCTCGGACACCCCATGTCATGGTTTGCACCGGATGTCACCGGCTGAACAGCCGTCTCCAGGGAATCTCGTTTCGCTGTCCGGTGGCAGTGCCTGGCCTTCCAGGTAACGCCAGTACCTGCCTCGCGACCGGGACCCGCCTTCGTCAGGGATGGCCTCGGCGCACCGCTGCGCCGAGCCGTGCGGAATGCCGACATCAGGCGCGCGCCGGGCGGTCCTGCCGATCGCTCCCGCTCCGATGACGATGTAGCACGTGCCGCTGCCGCCGTCGGCGGGGCGGGAAGACGTGTCCATCGTGCGCAGGCCGATGCCGGAGACTTCGGAATGGCCAAGAGTCGTCTGCTTCATGATCACTTTCCCGGGTCGGAGGCGGTCGCCGCCGCTGGTGACTGGCGGCTGGCGGTATCGCCGATGCGTCGGCGCCGGCCGCCCTGAACAGCCACCTCCAGCAGCCCCTGCTTCACCTGGGTTGCGCCGTGAAGAGGCCGCGATGCTGGCCGGTGTGTCGGTCGACTACTACCTGCGACTGGAGAGAGGCAATCTCTCGGGTGCCTCCGACAGCAGCGTCCTGGACGGCGTGGCCCGCGCCCTCCACCTCGACGACGCCGAACGCCAGTACCTGTTCGAGGTCGCCCGGCACACCTGCCCACCCACTACGGCCCGCCGCCGCACCGCGGCGAAGCGCGCCTCCGGCCCGCCCTGCAGAACATGTGGGACGCCATCACCGACGCACCCGCATGGATCCACAACGACCGCCAGGACCTGCTGGCCCCCAACGACCTGGCACAGGTCCTGTATGCCCCACTCCTCGCGGACCCGCGCCGCCCCGCCAACATCGCCAGGTTCCTCTACCTCGACCCAGCCGCCCGCGACTTGCTCCCCGACTGGGACAAGGCCGCCAACGACGTCGCCGCAATGCTCCGTGGGGAGGCAGACCGAAACCCCTACAGCACGGACCTCACCAACCTCATCGGGGAGCTGTCCACCCGCAGCGAGATCTTCCGGAAACACTGGGCAGAGCACAGCGTCCGGCAACACCGCACCGGACCCAAGAAAATCCATCATCCGGCCGTCGGAAACCTGGAGCTGAACTTCGAGACCATGTCCCTGGACTCCGACCCCAGCCTCACCCTCGTGATCTACACCGCCGTTCCCAACAGCCCAGCGCCGACGCCCTCCGCCTCCTGGCCACCTGGGCCGCCACTCCGAACCAGTCGCAAGCCGACCTTCACGAACGCCTCGCGTAAACAACGGTGGCAACGCACGCGCTGGACGTGAACTGCGCTGCACACTTTGAACGGGGAGCCGCTCGCCGTCCGAAGCGGCCGGCTCTGCGTCCCCCTCGTTTGTTCCTTGACTGCCCGTTAACGCCGACCGGTCAGCTGACTCTCGACCGAATGATCCCGCCCAGTTGCGAAGCGCCGCTCGGCAACAGATGCACGCGGACGCCACGGGTCCATGAGTGGCGCCTTGACGACGCACACGTACCCGTTTCCGGATGAGGGCGGCGCCGGGAATCCTCAGGAGAGCGCGGTCTTGGCCGAGTTCCAGAGCACGCCGCGGTTCACGCGGTCGGGATAGAGGCGGAGCATCGACGTGTAAAGGTCGGTGTGGTCCTTGGCCGTCGCCGCCGCGGCCGTGAAGTCCTCGATGTAGCGGCGGGTCCGCCCCACGTCGTCGGGGCTGTCTGGATCGCCGTCGCGCTTGTGGCCGGAGACTACGGCGCTCGGGCGCAGTGCCTCGATCACGTCGAGGGCGCGCAGCCAGTGCGCCGTGCCGTTGCCCTTGGCCTCACCGAGGTACAGGTGGACGTCGCCGTAGACGGCGTCGCCGGCGACCACCAGGCCGAGAGATGGCACATGCAGGGCGCTCGTGCCGTCGGTGTCGGTGTGGCCGAGTTCGATCGCGCGTAGCTCCTCGCCCTCCACCTCGATCCGGCCGTCGGGCAGCGGCTCGGGGACGAGGTGCCGGTCGGGGAGCTGGTCGGGGAAGCGGGGCTGCCAGACACCGTCGAACCAGGCGGATCCCCACTGCGCCCCCGCGTGGGCCGCGACGTCCGGTGCGGCGACAAGCCGAGCCTGTGGGAAGCGGTCGAGTACTGCGGGCGCCCCGAAGAAGTGGTCGCCGTGCGCGTGCGTGACGAAGATCGTGGTGACGTTCTTGCCCCTCGCGACGACCCAGTCGGCCAGGCGGCGCGATTCGTCCACGGTCAGCAACGGGTCCACGAGCACCGCGTCGCGTTCGCCGTGGATGAGCGTCGACGATGTCGGTGACCACATCCGCCGCTCTTCGCCCGGTGGGAGGTCGTCGGACACCGCCGGCTTCGACGGAGCGACGTGGACGGTGTAGGCGAGTGCGGTCATCACGACTCCCGCGGTCTCGGCGCGTACAGCGGCCAGGCCAGCCAACAAAATGAGGCCGGGGCCACGGTCCCGAAATGTTCTGAATTCGAACTTCAGGCGCTTTCGACAGTAGCTGGGTCCCAGCGGAGGTACCACTGTGCCCTGCATCGCCGATCTCCAAGGAGGCACTGACCTACACACGATCTTGCTCGCCAGCCAATCCGGAACGCCAGAGGGTCCCGTGATCACGACGAAGCTCACCGACCCCCATAGCCTCCCAGGGCTCCGCACGGTCACCACCACGGCACGAGCAGCATCGGTACCACTGAACGCGACTACGACGCTGCCTCGGCTCCGCAATCGAAGCCAGCTCTACTCGGCTCCTCCAATCGAACCCATGAATGAATCGTCCCGCCTGGAGATGCTCCGCTTCGCTCGACGGGTCGTGGTTTCGCGGACGTGCCGATGCTGGAGCACGGGGCCACGCTGTGGCACCACCCATTCCGGCGAGCCGATGCGTGCCATCCTCACGGGCCGGGAGCGCGAGGGCCGCCCGCTGCCCGACCTGGTCGTCGCCGGCCACGGCTGGGTAGGGCCCGCGGGGCGGCACGGCGTCGACTCCGTCGGCTACGCGGGCTGCAACGACCCCCACGCGGCGGCGACAGCGGGGTCGGCCGCGAGGTCGGCGACCGTCCGCACGGCGTCCAGGAAGGCGTCCCGAATTCGCCCGCCCTGCCAGTTCCACGGCTCCGCGATGACTGTCACGGCCTCATCCCCGTGCGCGCCTAGCGCTTCCAAGCCGTTTTCACGAACCGGGGTTCAGGCCCTCGGAGCGCCGCTGCGCATACCCGGGCGTCGGGTCCAGATACACCCGGCACACCGCCGGGAACGCCTCGTGCAGTCGCTGCTCGGCCCGCTCGCAGGCCCACTCGACCTCGGCGGCGGTCGACAGGTCACGGAAGTCGACCTTGGCCGCCACCAGGGCCTCTCCCGGGGCCTGCACCAGCGTCGTCAGCTCCAGTACCGCCTCGATGTGCTCCACCTGCAGGAGTTCCGCCCGGATCCGCTCCCGCACCGGCCGGGGCAGCGGCCGCCCGATGAGAAGCTCCACGTTCGACCGGCCGAGCACCCAGGCGACGAACAGCAGCAGCACGCCGATGGACAGGGAGGCGATGCCGTCCCAGACCCCGGATCCCGTGAGCTGCCCGCCCAGCAAACCGCCCGCCGCCAGCACCAGGCCGATCAGCGCAGCCGAGTCCTCCAGAACCACCGCCTTCACGGCGGTGTCGGGCGTGTGCCGGAGATAGAGCCGGAAGGACATTCCGCGGCGGTCCGCGTCACCGCGCGCCTGGCGCACCCCGGTCCGCAGCGAGAAGCCCTCCAGCACGAAGGCGACCGCGAGGACGATGTACGACACCCGCGGGTCACCGAGCGTCTCGCCCCTCGTCAGGGTGTGGATGCCGTCGTAGAGGGAGAAGACCGCGCCGCCGACGAAGGTGGCGACCGCGGCGAGCAGCGCCCAGACGTAGCGTTCGGGGCCGTATCCGAGGGGATGGTCCTCGTCGGGGGGTTTCCGGCTGCGCTTGAGCGCCGTCAGTAGCAACACCTCGGTGACCGTGTCGGCGAGCGAGTGCGCGGCCTCGGAGAGCATGGCGCTGGAGCCGCTGATGAGGCCGGCCACCACCTTGGCCAAAGCGATGCCGAGGTTGGCGAGGGCGGCGACGACGACCGTGAAAGTACTTCCGACGTCGGTGTCCCGCCGGTCCGAGTGCAGAGCTTTCGCCATGTCCCTCAGTGTTCCCGCGGAACCCGTATCACGCCCTCCTGGATGACCGAGATGGCCAGGCGCCCGTCCTGCGTGTGGATGCGGGCCTGACCGAGGCCGCGGCCGCCGTATGCCGACGGGGACTCATGGTCGTACAGCAGCCACTCGTCGGCCCGGCACGGCCGGTGGAACCACAGCGCGTGGTCGAGCGAGGCCCCGACGACGTCGCCGACCGCTTGGCCGCCGCGGCCGTGGGCGAGCAGGACCGAGTCGAGGAGTGTCATGTCGGAGACGTACGTGGCGAGGACGACGTGCAGCAGCGGTTCGTCGATGGCGCCTTCGAGCCTGCCGTTGGTGCGGAACCAGACCTGGGAGTGCGGCTCGCGCGGCTCGCCGAACCTGCCGTACGGCGGCTCGTCGACCAGCGCAGTCGACCGCCTCGCGGACCTCCAGGAACCGCTCCACCACCTCGGGTGCGAGATGGTGGTAGCCGCGCAGCCGCTCCTGGGAGGTGGGCAGGGTCGCCGGGTCCGGCGCGGAGGGCATGGGGGCCCGGTGGTCAAGGCCATCCCCGTATGTCTGGAAGGACGCCGAGAGATGGAAGATCGGCTGCCCGTGCTGGACGGCGACCACCCGGCGCGGATGCGGCCCACGGGTCCTTGGCGATGATCGCCTTCATGATCTCGCTGGTGCCGCCGTAGATGCGGTTGCCGCGGTTGTCGGCGTACAGACGGGCGATCGGGTACTCGTTCATGTAGCCGTAGCCGCCGTGCAGCTGGAGCTGGACGGACGGCCTCGGGGCGCAGGCAGCGGCTGGGGCTCCAGCCGACGTCGGCAGGCTGAAGGGCGACGCCCGCGACAAGCCCCGGCCTGAAGAAGTGGCGTGGGGCCCAGCCTCAGCTCGCCGGGCCCCACAGGGCCAGGCGTTGTACCTGGCGCATCGGCATGGCCAGCCTACGGCCCCTCGCCGCGACCATCGATGGCGGTCCCGCGCGGCTTGTGATCGGAGCGTCGGACCGCCGAGTCCCGGTCGCCCCGTCAGAGCCGGGAACTGAAACCGTACGGAACCGGATCATCATTCGCACGTACATCGCGGGGAGATGCAGCGACTGGCTCTGAACCGGTCGGCGGCATCCAGCAGAGGCGCGGCTGCCGACACGAAAGCGTCCCGGTGGAACGGGGGAGACCACCGGGACGACAACTCCCACCTACTCGGCACCATTCGCCCGCGTACGGGGATTGACGGGAAGTGATCGGTTGCGGCCGCCTGCGCTGGCGTCCGCTCAGCAGGAGGCGCGGCGGTTGAAGGCATGTCCGCCGCTGGTGAGATACCAGCCCTCCTCGCCGCGTTGGAAGCGGGGCCGAAGCGGCAAGGCCTTGATCGTCGATGGTGGCGGTCCAGGAGTCCAGGGTTAGGCGAGCGTGCTTACTCGGGGGGAGTCGGGGAGGGCCCGCCAAGCCGGTCCCTCGTTCCGATCCGGGCCGCTGGCGCGCTCGCGGACCGCTTCGCGATGGCCTGCGCTGGCTGCCGCCGCTGGCCACGGCGCAGACGGGCATCCGGGTGTCGGTGCCGCGCTCGGTGCGCGCTCACCCGATGTGGATCGAGCGCATGGAGCCGCTGCTGATCCACCGCGGGGACGGCGCGACGCCCCATGTGGCCTCCGAGCACCGTGACCTGCTCTTGGAGACCGGGTCGGTTGGTGTGGGCACGTCGGCCGCTCCGGGCAGGACCGGGGCGGCCGACGTGTTGCTGGACGTCAGAGCGACGTCATGACGTGCTTGATCCGGGTGTAGTCCTCGAAGCCGTATGCGGAGAGGTCTTTGCCGTAGCCGGACTTCTTGAACCCGCCGTGCGGCATCTCGGCGACGAGGACCATGTGGGTGTTGATCCACACACAGCCGAAGTCGAGGTTCTTCGACATCCGCATCGCCCGCGCGTGGTCTCTGGTCCACACCGAGGAGGCCAGCGCGTAGTCAACGCCGTTGGCGTATCGCACGGCCTGGGCCTCGTCCGTGAAGGACTGGACGGTGATGACCGGGCCGAAGACCTCGTTCTGGATGATCTCGTCGTCCTGTCGGAGGCCGGAGACCACGGTCGGGGCGTAGAAGTAGCCCTGCTCGCCGACCCGGTGGCCGCCCGCCTCGATCCTGGCATGCTCGGGGAGGCGCTCGATGAAGCCGCTGACCTGGGCGAGCTGGCCCGCGTTGTTCAGCGGTCCGTACAGCACGTCCTCGTCGTCCGGCAACCCGGTCCTGGTGTCGGCCGCGGCTTTGGCGAGGGCGGCGACGAACTCGTCGTGGACCGACTCGTGGACCAGGGCGCGGGTCGCGGCCGTGCAGTCCTGCCCGGCGTTGAAGAAGCCGCCGATCACCAGGTCCTCGACCGCCTTCGCCAGATCGGCGTCTTCGAAGATCACCGCCGGGGCCTTGCCTCCGAGCTCCAGGTGCACCCGCTTGACGTCCTTGGCCGCGCTCTGGGCGACCTGGATGCCGGCGCGTACAGAACCGGTGATGGACGCCATCGCGGGGATCGGGTGCTCCACCATCAGACGGCCGGTCTCACGGTCACCGCAGACCACGTTGAAGATTCCGCGGGGCAGCGACAACTCCTCCAGGACACCGCCGATGATCTCGGCGATCAGAACCGTGGAGGCCGGGGTGGTGTCCGAGGGTTTGAGGACCACGGCGTTGCCCGCCGCGAGAGCCGGGGCGAACTTCCACACCGCCATCAGCAGGGGGTAGTTCCATGGCGCGACCTGGGCGCACACACCGACCGGCTCGCGGCGGATGATGGAGGTCATCCCCTCCATGTACTCGCCGGCCGAGCGGCCCTCCAGCATGCGTGCCGCGCCCGCGAAGAAGCGGATCTGGTCGATTGCGGGGGCGAGTTCCTCACTGCGGGTGAGGTGGAGCGGCTTGCCGGTGTCCCGGCTCTCCGCGGCGACCAGTTCGTCGGCCCGTGCCTCCATCACGTCGGCGATCTTCAACAGTACGCGCTGCCGTACGGACGGTGTGGTGTCGCGCCAGATGGGGAACGCCGAGGCCGCGGCCGCCATCGCAGCATCCACGTCCGCGGCCCCCGAGAGCGGGGAAGTCGCGTAGACGTCACCAGTGGTGGGGTCCACCACGTCGAGCGTGCGGCCGTCGGAGGCGTCCGCGAACGCACCGTCGATGAAGTTGCGGAAGGTCGTGCTCATGGAACGTCTCTCCTGGTCAGGCGGCGCTACGCGCGGACAGGTGCTCGTGGACGGCGACCCAGCGGCCGTCGTCGGCGCGGGTGAAGACGATGGTCTCCCGTTCGTGGACCGTCTCCTGGCTGGTATGGGTGGCGATCCGGGTTTCGACGTTGTGACTGAAGACGGCGGTGTCGCCGAAGTGCTGGATCAGCTGTGCGGACGAAGTGCAGCCGAGGATCCGGAAGCCGTCCTGCTCCACCCACTGCTGCCACAGCGCCCGGTACTCGGCCGTGGAGCCGAGCCGCTGCGGGGTGGTGTGGAAGACGAAGGTCGCATCGGGGGAGAAGGCGCCGAAGTAGTCGTCGAGACGGCCCTCGGCGAAGGCGGCGACAAGCGCGTCTGCGGCGGTCCGGACCTCCTGGACAGTGGTGGTGCTCATGTACGGCTCCTGGTCACGGGCGTTCGGCGGTCGGGGGCCGGAACGCCAGGCGTTCGGTTACGGTAAGTGACGGCAAGGCCTCAGCGGGCCACGGCGGGCTCGGTGACGGTCTCCTCGGTGCCGGTGATCGGCGGCACCGGGGCATCCGACGCCCGCACGAATCGGGGTCCGGCCGGTCCGTACACGGCGCGCGGTTCGGGGAACACGGCGAGCAGGGCGAGGTACAGCACGATCGCGAGCGTGAGGCCGACCAGCAGCGAGATGTCCGTGCCGCCCGCGAGATCGCCGAGCGGGCCGACGAACTGGCCGGGCAGGTTGGTGAAGAGGAGCGCCACGACGGCGGAGACGAGCCAGGTGGACATGCCGCGCCAGTTCCAGCCGTGCGTGAACCAGTAGCGGCCGCCGCGTTGGCGGCGGTTGAAGACCTGCAGTGCCTCCGCGTCGTACCAGCCGCGCCGGGTGACATAGCCGAGCGTCATGACGATCATCCACGGTGCGGTGCAGGTGATGATCAGCGTGGCGAAGGTGGAGATGGACTGCGCGAGGTTGAGCGCGAAGCGGCCGGCGAAGATGAACGCGATGGACAGGGCACCGATGAAGAAGGTCGCCTGGACGCGGCTGAAGCGCGTAAAGACGCTGGAGAAGTCGAGCCCCGTGCCGTACAGGGACGTCGTGCCGGTGGAGAGGCCGCCGATCAGGGCGATCAGGCAGAGCGGCAGGAAGTACCAGCCCGGTGAGATCGCGAGCAGTCCGCCCACGTAGTTGGGGGCGGCAGGGTCGACGTATCTCTCGGCCTTCGATGCGATGATCGACGCGGTGGCCAGGCCGAAGAGGAACGGCAGCAGGGTGGCGATCTGGGCGAGGAACGCGGCCCCCATCACCCGGCGGCGCGGAGCCCCGGCCGGGATGTAGCGGGACCAGTCACCGAGGAACGCGCCGAAGGAAACCGGGTTGGAGAGCACGATCAGCGCGGAGCCGATGAACGAAGGCCAGAACAGCGGGTCGGCCGTGGAGGCGAAGGCTCCTGCGTAACCGGGGTCGAAGTCGCCCGCGAAGGCGAAGGCGCCGAGCACGAAGAGGGCCGACGCCGCCAGCACCGCGATCTTGTTGACCAGCAGCATGAACCGGAATCCGTAGATGCAGACGACCAGGACGAGCCCGGCGAAGATCGCGTACGCGATGCCGTAGGTCACGTCCGACTCGGGGACGTGGACGAGCCGGTGCGCGCCGCCGACGAGCGCGTCCCCCGAGGACCACACCGAGATCGAGAAGAACGCGATGGCGGTGAGCAGGGAGAGGAACGAGCCGACGACCCGGCCGTGCACGCCCAGGTGCGCGGAGGAGGAGACAGCGTTGTTCGTGCCGTTGGCGGGGCCGAACAGCGCCATCGGGGCCAGTAGAAGCGCACCCGCCACGAGACCGAGGACGGTCGCCGCGAGACCCTGCCAGAAGGAGAGGCCGAAAAGGATCGGGAAGGCGCCCAGCACACAGGTCGCGAAAGTGTTGGCACCGCCGAAGGCGAGCCGGAACAGATCGATCGGGCGGGCTGAACGGTCCTGGTCCGGGATCCGCTCGACACCATAGGTCTCTATCTCGGTTACCGAGGTCGTCATAGGTGCTTCACCTTCCGGTCATGCAGGGGCGAGGGTGCACAGTGTGGGGCCTGCGGATGACCAGCGACAATTGTGTTTGCCACAGAGCCGTACGCTGTTTTGTGTGGCGAACAACAAACTCACCGTCGGCGATCTGCTCTCCTTCCCGGCGCTCCAGCTCTCCGTGAAGGCCGGCAGCGCCGGTCTGGACCGGTCCGTCTCCTGGGCGCACGCAAGCGAGCTCGCCGATCCGACGCCCTGGCTCCTGGGCGCCGAGGTGATCATGACGGCGGGTCTGGCGGTCCCCCGTACTGCGGCCGGTCAGCGCGCCTACCTGGAGCGGCTGGACGACGCCGGGGTATCCGCTCTCGCCCTCTCCGCGCAGCTGCACATGCCCCCGCTGCACGATGCGTTCTTCCAGGCGGCGGAGGAGCGGGGCTTCCCGGTCCTCGAAGTGCCGCTCGCCGTCCCGTTCATCGCGGTCGCCCAGGAAGTCGCGGCCGCGGCCCAGGAGGACGCTCGGCACCGGCTGGGCGCGCAGCTCCAGGTCTTCGGCGCGCTGCGCTGGCTGGTCGCCGAGGATCTCGACACGCCGACACTTCTCCGCCGTCTCGAAGGCCTGTCGGGTTACGACGTCTATCTCTGTACACCGCAGGGCCACCCGCTCCTGCCCGGCGTTCCCGTGCCGGATCCCGCTGTCCTGCCCGCTTCCACCGACGCCCCGCCGACGATCCCCGGCGGATTCGTCCTCCCGGTGCCCGCGCCCGGCGGCCCGGCGGGCTTTCTGGTCGCATACGAGCGTCAGGGCGCCCAGCCCGCGGGACTCGCCGTCGTCCAACACATCGCCACGGTGGCGGCGCTGCGGCTGGCGATGGTACGCAACGAGCGCGAGACGCTGCGCCGCGAGGGCGCGGAGACACTGGCCGAACTACTGCAGGAGGTGCTCGACCCGGAGGCGGCGCGCCGCCGGCTCGCCCGGCATGCGATCGAGGGGGACACCGTACTCCTCGTGGTGCGCCACACCACCGACGCGGCGCTGCTGTCCTGTCTGCAGGACCAACCCCATCTGCTGCTCACCCGGGGGGAGGACCGCTACGTCCTGGGGGCACCGGAACTGGCAGCGGCCATGGGTGGGTTGCCCGCCGTCGCAGCCGGGATCAGCCGCCCCTTCCTGCCGGGCGCCGCGCTGAAGGTCGCCCAGCGCGAGGCGCTGTGGGCGGTGGCCAAGGCCGTGGAGTCGGGCCGCCCCGTCGTCCATTACGGCGATGACTCGACGGGTCGGTGGTTGCCGGACGACCCCGCTGCCCTGGCCGCGCTGGTCGAGCATGTGCTCGGCGAGGTGCTGCGCTATGACGAGGCCCATGATTCGCGGTTGCTCGTCTCCGCCCGCACGTGGATGGAACGCGACCGCCGTACCGAGACGGCCGCGGCGGCGCTCCACATCCATCCCAACACCCTGGCCTACCGGCTGCGCCGTTTCGGTGCTCTTGCCGACCGCGATCTGACATCGACGGAGGCCCTGGCCGAGGTCTGGCTGGCGATTCAGGCAGCGGGGGCGCTGGGCCTCACCGACTGAACAAGCCCGGATGGGGGGAGTGGTCCTCGGGTTGGGTGTTCGGTGTGCTGGGGATGGATGGTGGGTGTGATGGCCGCCTTACGAGTTGGTGCGTGATAGCGGGTGAGGTGTCGTGCCAGGTGGATGGCATGATCCCGCTGTGGCGATCACGGTCAATCGGACACCGTCGCCGCAGGAGTGGCGTTCCCATGCCTCGCCGGGGGCATCGGCGATGGCCGGGTCGATACGGCCGAAGGGAGCGTGCAGATGCTGTGACTTCGGCACGGCCAGAACGTAGCCGACACCGGCTTCTTCCCGGGTGCGGCGCATGCGCCATTCCTGTCCGTAGGCGCAATCGCCCGTCACCCAGGCGATCGGCAGGGGTGAGGCCAGGGCCCGCAGGATCATCGCGCGGGCCAGCTCGCCCTTGGTCGCGAAGGCGCGGCTGTCAGGGACTTTCGCCGCCCGGCACCGGTCCGCATCCGAGGTCCAGGACTTGGGCGGATACAGCTCCCGGTCCACCAGTGCCCTGCCTTTGGCCGACGCGTAGGCGGCGAATACACCGATCTGGCAGTTCTCCGTCCGGTCGGCCGTTCCCGAGTACTGCCTTTGCACCCCGGCGGACGCGGTGCCCTTCTCCAGGAAGCCGGTGTCGTCCACGATCAGGACCCCGTCCGGGGTGCCGAGGCGCTCGGCGACGTAGTGCTGCACGTCGTCCCGGACCGCGTCGACGTCCCCGGCCGCACCGTTCAGCAGATGCTGGAAGCCTGCCGGCCCACGGTGACCTGCGTACTCGGCAAGCTGCCGGCCGTTCTTTCTCTCCAGCGGAGCCAGCAGACCACGCACGTAGTCCCGCATCCGCCGCCGCAGGTCCACCCTTGAGAACCGGCCCGCAACCCGCGCAAAGACCAGTTCCAACTCCCTAGCCCCCAAACCAGCTTCATCCGTCCCCACCATGACCTGCACAACGAAACCGACCAGCTCAGGCAACGATTTCTGACTGGAGTACTAGGGGCAGCTCCCTACGGTTGAGCGGGACGCCGTCCGCGAACCTGTGTCGAAACCGAGGCCGCCGATGGATCTCCCGATCCAGGAAGGGCCGGCGGTGGGCCGGCTCCATCATTGGCATGCTCGATTCCCCCCGTCGTCAGCGGGGCAAACACGGGCGCGGTGGCGAGCTGGCGCACGGCAGACAGGGGTGGAGGATGCCAGCGATCTCGGTGTGGTGGGTCCTGCTCCTCGCCCTGGCCGGCAACGGGGCCGCCGACCGTAGATCGTTACCTGATGCTGCTCACGCGCCCCGTCACGAAACATCGAGGCTAACGCCGTGCGCCGCCCGGCTCCCTAGGCTGAGTTCATTACCGGGCCCCGCGCCAGACATCCCCGTCACCATCCCGTCAGCTACGGCCGCGCGGCAGCATGAGGGCCGCGGCCGTGGTGGCTATCAGCATCACAGCCGCGACGCACAAGGCGACCCGCAGACCCACAATGAACTCACCCCGGTCCGCGACCAAGGCTCCGAAGACGGCCACGGCGAGCGCGCCGCCCGTCTGCCGGAAGGAGTTCAGGATCCCGGCGGCCATTCCGGCCCGATCTGCGGCGATGTCGTTCAGCAGGATGGCGGTCAGGGAAGGTACGAAGAAACCTAGGCCGAGGCCGACCGGGATGAGCATCGCCGCGATCACTGGTCTGCTGGTGCCCTCGTCGATCCAGAGCAGGCCGAACATCGCCAGCGCGAAGATCGCTTGTCCCATGGCGATCGGCATCCGCGGCCCAAAGCGTGCCGCAGCCCTGGCCGAGGCCAGGTTGGCTCCGGCGATCACGGCCATCATCGGTAGGAACATCAGCCCCGCGGCCATGACGGACAGGTTCAGAACGTCCTGAAAGAACAGGCTCAGCACGAACACCAGCCCGTAGAACGCGGCATTGACGACGAAGCCGATCGCGACCGAAACCGTCACCGTGCGCGAACGGAAGAGGTCGAGCGGGACCAACGGCGCGACGGTACGTGCCTCGATCATGATGAACGTGGCCGCCGCCACTGCGGCGAGCCCCAGGCAGCCCAGCACCACGGGCTCGCCGAAGCCGTTCTCCCCTCCGTCGATCACCGCGGAGGTGAGCGCCGCGAGCGCGACGATCGCCGTGAGCTGGCCGTACGGATCGAGCGGCGCGGCACGGCGCGGCGAGCGCTCCGCGCGGGTCAACACCGCGAGGGTGGCGATGCCGACGGGCAGGTTGACGACGAAGATCGCCCGCCAGCTCAGAGTGCTGGACAGCACCCCGCCGGCCACCGGGCCGGCGGCAACCGCGACGGCTCCGCCAACGGTCCACAGTGCGATGGCCCGTGTCCGTTCGGCCGCATCCGGGAAGGCCTGCCGGACGAGGGCCAGCGAGGAGGGCAGCATGATCGCCGCCGCGCTCCCCTGGATCAGGCGGGCGGCGATCAGCTCGCCCAGCCCCGGCGCCAGTCCGCAGGCCGCCGAGGCGACCGTGAAGACCGCGACGCCGGCGCCGAACGCGCGGCTCGCCCCTATGCGGTCGGAGAGCGCGCCCGCGGAAAGCAGGAGTGCGGCGAACATCAGCGTGTAGGCGTCCACGATCCATTGCAGTCCCGCCGTGCTGCCGCCGAAGTTCCGCCCGATCCCGGGCAGCGCCACGTTCATCGCCATGGTGTTGAGGTTGAGCAGAAAGATGCCCATGAACGTGGTCGCCAGGATCAGCTTCGGTGCGGCCGTGCGTTGCCGGGCGTCCTGTGAAGGGCGGGCTGGTTCAAGTGTGGTCATCCGTCCAGGCTGGTGAGGCTCGCGAGGGCGAGGCAGACCGTGATCTTCCGGGGTGCGCCAGAGGTGGGTGCAACAGGGCCAGGCTTCGGGCTGGACCCCTGATCACACGCTGGCAGAATGACGGCATGACCGAGTTCGGGAAGTTCCTGCGGGCTCGCCGTGGCGACGTACGCCCGGCAGACGTCGGGCTGCCCGCCGGAACCGGCACGCGCCGTACGCCGGGTCTGCGCCGGGAGGAGGTGGCGGCGCTGGCCGGGGTGAGCATCGACTACTACATACGTCTGGAACGCGGCAAGGAGACCCATCCGAGCCCCTCCGTGGTCGAGGCGCTGGCCGACGCGCTCCGCCTCAGCCAGGAGGAGAGCGGCTTCCTGCACGAGCTGGCGGTGCGCGCGGCGCGGCGTGCACCCGAGCCCCGTCCCCTGCCGTCACGGCGGGTCCGTCCGACCGTCACGCAGCTTCTGGAGACGCTCCGGCCTAACCCGGCGTACGTCGTGAGCCGCACCAACGACCTGCTGGCGGCCAATCCCGGCGGGCTGCGGCTGCTCCACGGCATCGCCGACTGGCCGGAGCGGCAGCGGAACACCGTACGGTACATCTTCCTGCACCCAGCTGCCCGCGAGCTGTGGGTGGACTGGGAACAGAAGGCCAAGGGGTGCGTCGCCCAGTTGCGGGCGATCGCCGGCAGCGATCCGGATGCCCCGGATCTCGCCGCACTCGTAGGTGAGCTAATCGTCAAGAGCCCCGACTTCAACCGGCTCTGGGAGCGGTACGAGGTGCACACGATCGGCGACGGCGAGAAGATGCTCCGACACCCGGAGGTCGGCACGATGACGCTCTCGCACGAAGGGCTGTCCCTCAACCGGGCACAAGGCCAGCGCCTCATCATCTACATGGCGCCGACGGGCAGCCCGGACCACGACAAGATGACGCTCCTCGACCTCGCCTCCGGCCCGTCCGTCGGATCCGGCGAGACGGCGCCCGTCTCACCCTCTCGGAGACAGAACAGCTAGCAGGACTGGGCAGTCGGAGAACCACTCGCTGTCCTGAACGTCCCAGACCAGCCAGGCATGAGTCAACGGGCGGCCGATGAGCGAACGCAGCCGCTGACCGTGGCCTGCCACGACCGCGGAGCGACCGTTCCTGGTGCGTCGATCCGGCGGCTGAGTGGGGGTACCGCCCGAGGATAGGACCCGGCTCCCGTTCGGAGTTCTCAGTCCGCCCGACCGCCGCCGGCCTTCGGGCGTTCGCCGGCCGGCCGTAGCGTTCGGCGGCGGCCGGCGGCGAACAGGACCGGCCTCCGGCCGCCGCACCTCTCCCGCACGCTGCCCCGCCCCCCGACCGCTGATCGAAGCACGGGTACCTTAGCGACCAACCACGCGTCCCGCACAGGACTTGGGCGTTTCCCCCCAACTCCCAAATCCCTTGCCGCCCAATGTGGTTGGGCGGTGCACGGCGACTGCGGATTGGGCAGAGATCGTCTGCCCAGGCAGCAGCACCGGACAGTTCGCGAACCGGGGGAACAACAGAACGTGCGGCAACATCATGTGCAGCAACACCACGCGCCACAACGCACCGGCGCGAAGGCGCTGTTCGACCAGTTTCGAAGCGTGCCCTATCAGCGGCCCACCCCGCGCACCCTTCCCGAACGGGACCTGCCCGTCGTCCTTCTCCTCGGATCGCGCGGCAGCGGGAAGAGCCATCTTCTGCGCCGGCTCGCCGACAGCGGCAAGGAGCGCCCCACCGCTCTCGTCCGACTGCCCGCCATCGGCGACATGAAGCCTCGTGACATCGTCGCCAAGCTTGCCGGAGAGCTGTGCCGTCCGGTTCCCAGACTTCCACGGCTGTACTTCCCACGGCTCGCGATCGGCTTGGTCACTCTGGCCCTCGATGCCCTGCCCCTGGACGCCAGGGCCGCGGAACGGCAACTGCGGACCGCGCTGCTCAAGCCCCGCGAACTGGACGCGCGCGTCCCCGGAATCAGCGAACTCGTCGAAACCCTCATCCGGGTCTTCTTCTCCACGGTCCCCTTCCTGGGCGCCATCAACAGTGCGCTGCGGCTGGCCCCGCTGGTCCCGGTTCCGCTGACGAGATGGTCCCCGCTCACCTGGTACGGGAACGGCGGGGACCCCTTCTCGGAACTCAGGATGCTGCACGACCGCAGCCGGAGCGACTTCGAGGAGGACCAGGAACACGTCGAAGTGACCATGATCAAGGCGTTCCTCGCGGACCTGCGGGCAGCGTATCCACGCGCGTACGACACCACACGACCCGCGGCCCTGCTCGACGACGTCGACCACCCCGGCGGCCGCTACTTCCTCGATCTGCTGGCCGGGATACGGGCGGAGGACCGCACCGTCGCCGACCCTCTCGTCGTCTTCGGGACGGCGTCGGACTCCAACGCCGTTCCCGGTCCCTCGTCGCAGGATTTCGAGAGAGTGCAGATGCGGTGGTCGGACGAGGCGTCGTTCGACAACTGGTTCCCTCTGCGGGGCAAACCGCTGGACCAGACGGAGTGGGACTTCTACTGCGTTCGCCTGCGAGACCTCGGGCCCGACGTCGTGGAGGACATGAAACCGGTCGTCAGGGGTCAACTCCCCGACATTCCCGCCCTCGTCCACGGCCTTACCGGCGGCCACGCGCAGGGCGCCGCCCTGCTCCTCGGAGCCGTGGCCGGCGAGGCGACCGCCCGCTGGACCCTCACCGAAGTGACCCGCAGCCTGCTGCGCCCACCCGGGGGCGATCCCGGCCCGGCACCGACCGGAGTGACCGCCGAGGCGGCTCTCGCGCATCTGATGCGCGACGTTTTTGACGACGAACAGCAGGCGGCGCTGACCTTGTGGGCGGCAGCAAGGGACTACCCCACGGCCTGGGATTCGGGCCTGCTGAACTCCTTCTCTCCCGAGTTCCGTCACGGACTTCCGCGAGCGCTCGAGCCGCGCCTGTGGGTCGTCGACGCGGAAGCGCAGGACGCGGCTGCCCGCGGTGGAGTCCGCGGTCCCGGAGGAGCGGGCGGCCCCGGCGCGGCCGCCGCTCGTGGGCGCGTGCTGCACCCATGGCTGCGGCTGTTGCTCCTGACCCGGCTTGCGGACGCACGGCCAGGCACCGCACATATGCCTGCCGGTCTGGACAGCTGGGACAGTGTCCATACGTATTTGCAGCAGAAGGCGACAGACAACCGTCGGACGCTGGACGTGCAGTACCACGCACTTGCGCAGGAGCAGGTGAAACCCGTCGTCGACCACCTGGCCGCTGGTCTGATCGCTCAGCCCGTGGCTCTCGACGAGTGGATGCGAGAGCTGTACACGATCACCGGCGCGCCGCTGCGGTATTCGACGGCGGGGGAGACGGCGTCGACGCGAGCCCGGACACTGGCCGAGACTACCGGGTTCCGGCCCGATTCTCTGAAGTACGCTCTCGCGCTGCTCGTGTCCGCACTGTGCCTCGCGGGCGACGCCCGCAACAGAATCCCGGTCGCCGGACCGCACTCTCTGAGGAATCTCATCGCGGACGGCTTCACAGCGGTCGCCGACCGTTCGGGCCACGGGAGCCTCTCGGTAGAGGCCGAAAAATTCAACTGACCCGCTCCGTCGGCTTGTTGTTCCCTGAACCACGCAGGAGGCACGACCATGCCCTTTCGCCCCGAGCCGGATTTCGTTCCGAGTGGATCCATCACTCCGGTTCCACCCTGGTGGAAACGCCCCAAGTACATCGCGATGACGACGGTGCTCGTGATGGTCATCGGTGTCGCGGTGTACTTCGTGACGCGGTCGGACAATCTCTGCGCCACGAACACTCCGGGGCTTCACTGGGTGGGCCCGGACAGCGACCGTGAATGCGTCGGGGTCATGGAGACCGCGGCGTACCCCTTCGACGACCAACTCGACGCCAAGGGCCGGCCGGACCACCAACTGACGAGCATCGTCGCGAAGATCGCCAAGGAGAACCGACGGGTCGCCGCCCTCTGGGACGGTCCCGACCATGTGCCCTACGTGAAGGTCGCGCTCCTGACGCCGATGCAGGGAGACGACTCGACCGCCCTGCCCATCGACCAGATCAGGGCGAGCCTCGAAGGCGCCTACACGGCTCAGTGCCGCGCCAATGAGTGCCCAGGTCTTCCGAACAACCAGCGGGTCGACATCGCGGGCAGCCACCGCCCGAACTTCCAGCTCGTTCTTGCCAGTGAGGGCAGGAACGAGACCCACTGGAACAAGGTCGTCGACCAGCTCGCCGGGATGACGGGCGGGGACCATCCGCTCGTCGCCGTCACCGGACTCGGCATCAGCGTCAAGGCCACCAGGGACGCCGCACAGGCACTCTCCGACCGGCACATTCCGACCATCGGCGGAGTGATCTCCGCGACGGACATGAAGGCTGCCTCCTTCTACAAGATCTCCCCTTCCAACGAGGACTCCGCCAAGGCGCTGAAGGCGGAATTCAGCCTCCTCGCCCAAAAACGTCCCGAACTGGAGAAGGGTTACCTGGTCTTCGACAGCAAGAACGACAATTTCTCCAGGACCCTGGCCGAGGGCATGGAGTCCCAGTTCAGGAAGCAGATCGACGGGCGGCGCGTCTCGTTCATCGGCAAGACCATCGCAACAGATGACGGGACCGAGCAGGATTTCAGGGCGGCCGTCACCAACGTCTGTGGCACTCACGCCAAGTCCATCTTCTACGCCGGACGCAGCCGCGACCTGCCCGCCCTGGCAAGAGCACTCGCCGGACGCGTCTGCGCATCCGACGGCCCCATCATCGTTTTCACCTGCTCGACCGGACTCTGGGGCGCAGGCCAGGACAAAAAGTTCCCTGACTATCTCAGCGCCCACGGCATCACCATCGTGGACGCCTCCGCGACCGATTCCGCGTCCTGGATCCGGAACACCGTCGGAACACCGGCCGGATTCAAGCCCTTCCACCAGGCGTACCTGTCCCTCAAATTCGACCCGGACGAACTGGTCACCGGCTACGCGATCCTGAACCACGACGCGTTCCTCACCGCCGTCTACGCGACCAGGTTCGCCCTGGACAGCGCCCCCGGCGGATCGGCGCAGCCCAAGCCGGCCAGGCAGGGGACCCAGGCTCTGGTCCCCAGCACCGCCGATGTGGCCGCGCGCATCCCGAACCTGACCGACTTCTACGCCGTCGACGCCGCCAGCGGCCACTTCAGCTTCACCGATCCTCACATCCGCGATGGCTGCCCCATCCACAAGCCCGTCCCGATCACGGTCGTCCCCAAGGACTCCGTCCCCCACCCGACGCTTTACACGACGCGGTAAAGGACCCGGTGTCTGGCGCGCGAGTGCTCCTGACACTCTGGGGCCAAGAGCGCAGAGGAAACGGCGGCGAACGGCACAGCGCGCACCGATGACGCCGCCGTACTGGACGACCCGGTGGGGGAGTCCCTGCGTGTGCCGGCACGCGGGGCTCGCTCGTCGGCTCGGTGCGGCCACCACCTACGTGCCGGGGGTGGCGACCTTCGCCGCGGTGGCTCAGAGAAGGTTCGGGACGTGGTGACCGAACTGACCGCCGAGCGCCGCCACCGATACCGCCCCCGCCCTCCTCGACGCCGGCGACACGGCACGCGCCTTCGCCTAACTGCGCCTCGTCGAACTTGGGTCCTCGCCATGGCTGTCAGGGCATCGGCGTCCTCTGTCACCGCACTTCCTCCAAGGGTTCGCCGTGACCGGAGTCAGGACTGGTAACCGTGACCGTCGTAGAATTCGCCGCTGAAGCCCCGGATCAGACGGCCGTTGCCGAGAAGGACCAGCCGGTGCGGCTCACGACGCCGCAGCAATCGGAGAAACATCGCCTACCTCGAGATCAGGCAGGGCCGATCAACTCCAGGCTACTTCGCCCGGAATGCCCCGCAACCGGACTGCCGGCGCCGGTCGCGTCCGGCTTCCACGACCGTCCGCGATGGGAAGTCACACAGCGTCAACAAGAGTTGTGGGTAGATGAGTTGTGCGGGAAGCAGCGTCGCCCGGGTCGCGGCCGGCCGGTGCGAGGAGCACGATGGACGCAGGGGGATTCCGCCCCGCGAGCCGGCGGCCGGCCCGTGAGGCCGAGCCAAGGAGATCAGCCATGGGCCACCCCGAACCCCGGCCGGGCGGCTTCGAATCGGAGAACCATCCGTGGAAGATCCGCCTCGTCGAACATCCGAAGCGGTTTGAATCGTCACAATTCCGGGCCGCCAAGGAGACGGCCCACAAGATCCTCCACGCCGTGGAGGACACTGACCTGCCGTACGGGCCGAGGCCCGTGGACGCGCAGCAGGGGGCGAAGAACTCCGAGCGCTGGGAGATGCACCACGGCGGCAGTCTGTGGGTCAAGGGATCCCGGAGCTGGCTCATGTACCGCGCCCGGGTCGGCATCGAGTGGAGCATGCAGTTCTGCGCCGATCCCGCGAAGGTGGACCGGCTGCGGCAGGACGCCGCCGATCTGGTCGACGCCTTCCCGCTCACCCTGCCCGCGCTCGCGGACCTCGGCTACGAGCGCGCCGAGGACCTGCTGCGCACGCCGATCGAGGACGCCGACGGGGTCGAGGCGTGGACCGACTCCCTGTTCAACTCGTGCGTGCCGCTGAGCCACGGCAACCACCAGGGCATCCTGCCGAGCGTGCCCGGGGAACACCACTACCCCTGGCCGGTGAAGGGCGCCGACTTCGTCCGATACGACGACTTCCAGCTGTGGGTGACCTTGCCCGACGGCACCCACGGCGCCGTCGCGCCGGTGGATCGGCGCGGCTCCGGTGACGGGCACGTCCGGCTCACCTTCGTCCCGGAAGGCAGCGCCGCCGCCCCCACGGTAGCCGAGGCCCAGGACCGGGGCCTGATGGCCGTCCTGCCGGCGAACAGCGACGTGGCCCTGCAGGCCTTCGCCCAGCAGGTCGCCCCCGGCCGGCGCACCGCCTCCGGCCCGCTGTCGCCCCCCGCACGACGGCACGCCGGCCGAAGCTCCCCCTAGCGGGTCACCGGGTCACCGGGTCATCGGATCACCGGGGTCGGGTCACTGACGCACTGACGCACTGACGCACTGACGCACTGACGCACCGGTATCCTGCCGGCCGCTGCCGGCCGTCCCGACGGCCTTGTCCGGGGCGGGTGTTTTTCGGGGTATGTGCCGCGACAGCACGATGGGGTGCTGGCCGACGCCGTCCGGGAGGCGACCTCGGGAAGCAGCCGGATGGTGGTGCTTGTCGGTACGTCCTCCACGGCCAAGACCCGGGCGTGCTGGGAGGCCGTGCAGCCGCTGGCCGCGCGAGGGTGGCGGTTGTGGCATCCCTTCGACCCGACCCGGACGGACGCCGCGCTGGAGGAGCTGCACAGGGTCGGACCACGCACGATGGTCTGGCTGAACGAAGCCCAGCACTACCTCGGCGATCCCGCCTGTGGTGAGCGCATCGCGGCCGCCGTGCACCACCTGCTCAGCATCGAGGAGCGGGCGCCGGTCCTGGTCCTGGGGGCGTTGTGGCCGGAGTACGCCGACCGCTACACCGCCCTTCCCGAACCTGGCCGGCCCGATCCGCACAGCCGCGTCCGCGAACTGCTCAGCGGACGGCGTATTCGGGTCCCGGACACCTTCGACCAGGAGGCGCTGGCCACTGCGCAAGCCCTGGCGGAGGCGGGCGAGGCTCTGCTGGCTGATGCCCTGTCCCGAGCCGACGATCATGGCCGTGTGGCTCAGGATCTGGCCGGCGCCCCTGCTACTTCGATGGTATGAAGACGGCTCACCCGGTGCCAGAGCCATCCTGGAGGCGGCCATGGACGCCCGGCGCCTGGGAGTCGGCCTGCATCTGCCCCAGGCCTTCCTGAGCGATGCCGCGCTCGACTACCTGGCCGAGGTCGACTACCAGCAGCTCAACGAGGACTGGGCGGAGACTGCCTACGCCGAACTGGCCCGACCGGTCCATGGCAAACAAGCCCCCTCACCCGTATCCGCGATCGTCCCCAGCACCGCCCGCCCGCAACCCCGCCGCCGACCGCCGTGCCGAAGGCGACGCCGACAGGTCAGCTCTTCCGGCTCGCCGACTACCTCGAACAGCACGGCCGCACCCTCCGTAAACCCCCACTGCCCGCCCGCATCCTTCTGACACGCCGCCCACACCCACCTCACCAGTGGCGACGACCTCGGCCATCTCGCCGAAGCAGCCCACTACAAACACGGTCTCCAGTGGGAACACCATCTGGGCCTGCGAGCTGCGGACGCCGGCAACTACAACCCTTTGGTGCGGCTGGCCCAATTACGGGAGAGGGCCGGGGACCGAAAGGGCGCCGAGGCCCTGCTACGGCCCGCCGCCGACGCCGGCCACGGCCGAGCCCTGGCCCAGCTGGCCAAGTGGCAGGAGAGAGACGGGAACCGTGAAGACGCCGAGGCCCTGCTACGGCCCGCCCCAGTGTCGATGCGGGCGTGGTGCGGGCCGCGAGCAGGAGCGCGCACAGGGCGGCGGCCATTGGGCCTTGCCCGGCTCAACGCCGCCGGGAACTGGACCGCTCCACGGAAGCGAGATCAGAACGTCATGTCCATGCTGGTAGCCTCCTCGCACACGCGTGGGGGGAGCGGCCGGGGGGCCGGAGGGGATGCCAGGGCGTTGCCGTACCTCCTGCCCATGCCTCCCCTGCCCTCTGGAGGAACGGTGGCCCAACTCGGCCCACGTCAGCACAGACCCAACCTCGGCCCACGCTCGGCACGACGAACCGCGGCCGTCCTCGTGGCGGCGCTGAGCCTCGGCCTCCCGTTCGCCCAGACGCCTGCGGTGGCGGCGCCGGCTGCGCCCACGGCCTCCGCCCAGGGCGTTGTCCTGCCCGCCGCCGCGCGGGCGGTCCCCCGGTTCACCCGGATACTCAACGCCGGGACCAGCGGTTTCCTGTGGGCGCAGGAGGACGACGACCGGTTCTTGTGGACGGACTACGCCACCGGCACCACCACCGCGCTAGAACAGCGCATGCCGGTCCCGCTCCAGTACGACATCGACAACGGCTCCTACCGCGGGGATGTCTCCTTCCAACCCGGCTACTACGGAGACGGATCGGACACCGTCGCCCTCTACTCGGAGGAGAACGGCCAGGTCACGCTCAGCTGGGGCGCCGGCACCTCGGGCGGCACCGTCGTGGTACCCGTGCCCGAGTACCACGCGTACCAGGGCACCTTCGGCGACACCGTCCTCACCAGCACGAGCAACGTCACCGGCAACCCGGACGCCTATCAGCTCCGGCGGATCGAGAACGGCGAGGTCCGGGAGACGCCGGTGACGGGACTTCCCGGCGGCGCCGCCGACATCCGAGTAGAGGACGGCGACGCACGGTCCGTCATCCTGCGCTATCAGACGGACGACGGCAGTCACTGGAGCATCGTCGACCTCGCCACCGGCGCGTCGGACCCGCTGCCCGACCGTCCCAGCCCACAGGAGGGCTGGGAGGTGACCGGCTTCCGGCTGAGCCCCGGCTCGGTCTTGCGGCTGCGCCCGGGACGCGGCAAGGCGGATGTGTTCGACCGGGCCGACCTGGCTGCGGAGCCCCGCACCCTCGAGACGAGTTCGCTGTCGTACGAGGCCACCTACGGCGTCGTCGGCTCTGTACTGCTGGGCGTCGAGCCGATGGCGCCGGGCGACAACAAGTATCGCGGCCAGCCCCTGTTCGCGCTCACCTCCGACGGCTCGGACACAGCCTCGACCACGGTCATGGACCCGGCCGCCCATCAGCTCGTCCAAGCTCCGGACGGTTCCGTCCTCGTGGCGGGCGCCGCGAACCACGTCGACCAGGGCGACCTCGACTGGGGCGTGTACCGGGTCGCCCAGGGCGCCGACGGCTCGGTCACCCGCAGCCGCCTGACCGCCGTGCAGCCGATGCCCGCGCAGATCCACGGTCTCTCCCTCGGCAGCGGCATCCTCAGCACGGCCGACAACAGCACGCTCTACGAGCCGAACACCATCCTCGGCGCCTACCGCAGCACCTGGCTCACCACGAGCGGCGCCCCGAGCCCCACCCGGACCACCGTGGACGGGCTGGTCAGCGGCCGGGACGGCTTCTGCGACGAGACCACGCCCCGCTGCATCCGGATGTTCGCCGACGGCACCGGCCACCACGGCCGCCGCGACGCCACCGAGTCCGGCCTGACCATGCTCCGCACCAACGGCGTCGCCGACTGGGGTCCGACCCTCGACACCGGCGACGACTCCCCGCAGCTCGCGGACCTTTCCGGGCGGTACGCCGTCGTCGACGGCGCCTCCTCCGGCAAGCAGTACATCGGTGAGTTCGCCACCGTCGGGGCGGGCAAGGTCCTGCTCAAGCGCGACCGGGTCGCTGCGGCGGTGTGGGGGAACACCCTGTGGAGCGGCGCGGCGAGCGGCGGCAAGGTCACGGGCACCCGGCTGCCCGCGGGGACCGCCGTCGAGTCCTTCACCACTCGCAACGGCTGCACCCCGTCCGACCTCCAGGCCGTGGGCCGCTTCGTGTACTGGGTCTGCGAGGACGCCTGGGGGGATGTGCACGGCTTGGGCCTGTATGACCGCACGACCAAGCGCACCTCCACCGCCCCGGACGGCCAGGTCCTGCTCGGTGACGGATACCTGGTCGAGCGCGTTCCCGGCACCCAGTCGGACAGCGGGCTGACGCTGCTCGACCTGCACAACGGGCTGCCGGCCGACGGCAGTCACACCGACCTGCCGAGCCGCAAGCTCGCCGACTGGACCGACCTCGGCCGGGACTACACCGAGGCCGGAACCAGCTGGACCGTGGACCGATTCGGCGGCGGCGTGGCCTACGCCGACCGCGACCAGCGCGTGCACGTCGTACCGACCGGTGTTCCGGCATCCCCGCTCACGGCCGTCGACGCCACGGTCGCCTCAGGAGCCGCGCACTGGTCCGGCACCTGGTGGCTGTCCAAGCCCGCCGCCGACTGGAAGGTGACGATCCGTCAGAAGGCGTCCGGCGTCACCGTCCGCACGCTGTCCGGCGCCGCCGCCCGTGGTCTGCTGACGGCCGCCTGGGACGGCAAGGACAGCGCGGGCCGCCTCGTCACCAACGGCACCTACACCTGGACCCTCACCGCCCGGCCCGCCGACGGCCAGGGTGCCGCTCTCACCCTCTCCGGAGACGTCAAGGTGACGGCCGGAGCCGCGGCACCGCGCGACTACGCCGGTAACGACGGGGTCGGTGACGTTCTCACGCTCAGCTCCTCCGGCTCCCTGACCATCCAGCGCGGCACCGGTACGGGCACGCTGGGCGGCAAGGTCTCCGGAGCCGGCTGGCCGTCCACCGCCCAGTTCGTGCCGTTCGGCGACCTCGGCGGCGACCACTGCAACGACGTGCTGGTCCGCACCGGCGCCGCTCTGCGGGCCTACCGCCCGGCCTGCGGCAAGGCCGCGACGCCCACCACGCCGTACACCTCGCTCGGCACCTCCGGCTGGAACGCGTACGACGTCCTGACCTCCCCTGGCGACGTCAACCGCGACGGCCGTCCCGACCTGATCGGCCGCCAGTCCTCGACCGGAGACGTCTACCTCTTCAAGGGCCTGGAGAACGGGAAGCTCTCCGCCCGCACGAAGATCGCCTCCCACTGGACCGGCTACAAGAAGATCGTCGGCGTCGGGGACCTCAACGG
Organism: Streptomyces sp. IBSBF 3136; assembly: GCF_036815105.1. Classification (NCBI taxonomy): domain Bacteria; kingdom Bacillati; phylum Actinomycetota; class Actinomycetes; order Kitasatosporales; family Streptomycetaceae; genus Streptomyces; species Streptomyces sp. IBSBF 3136. The sequence goes on along the minus strand of NZ_JAJSZC010000005.1, from coordinate 45,701 downwards.
CGACGGTCGCGGTGACCTCCTCGTCCAGGACAAGTCCGACGAGCTGTGGCGGTATGAGGCGAACACCACGAGCACGGGCGGCTTCAGAGCCCGGGTCAAGGTGTTCAGCGACTGGGGTTCCTCCTACAACGCGGTCGTCGGCGTCGGCGACTTCACCGGCGACGGTCACGCGGACCTGGTGGCCCGGGACACCTCCGGGACCGTGTGGCGCTACAACGGCAACGGCAAGGGCTCGTTCGGCAGCCGCACGAAGATCGCCACGGGCTGGAAGGGCTACAAGGCCGTCGTGTGACGACACCCGAGCCCCGCACGGTCGGCCCGGCATCATCGGGTGCCGGGCGACGCCGTGCTCGGGGCCGAGCCCGGAGCAGCCTGACATGCGAGGCGGGAAACGACCGCTCTTATCGCGGGAAATGATCTCTGACAGTCCGGTGTACCTGCTGACCAGCGCATTCCGCCGGTTGCCCAGACACCGTCCCGCGTGTCGGGTGGGACACATGCAGGCTCGATCCACGGAATGGCCGGCTGTCGGGACCCCCGCCGGGGACTCCGTCACCGGCTGCTGCTCAAGCTCCTGCGGGCCGCTCGGGCGCTATCGTCTATTCGCCGCAATGCGGGCGCGAACTGTCTGTGGTGTCGTCCCACTTGCCCTCGGCCGCACGCCGCACCTCTTCGGTGAGCTTCAGATCGTGCTTCTCGGCAAACTTGAGCGCGTGACCAGCGCATACCTGTTGCCGCCGCTCGCTGGAGCGCCCTGCGTTGCCTGAGATGTACCGGTTCCAACTGGCCATGGCTTCGTCCCCCTCGGGAGGTAATCGAGGACGTCGAGGACCTGGTAGAGGGTCAGGCCGGCATCTGGGCTTTTGGGTCGAGCCGCCGGAGGGTGAGAAATGCCTGGGCGGCGGTGACGAGGGTGACGTGGTGGTGCCAGCCGCGCCAGGTGCGGCCTTCGAAGTGGTGCAGGCCCAGGCCGCGTTTGAGTTCGCGGTAGTCGTGCTCGATCCGCCGGCGCATCTTCGTACTGCTTTTCGTCGAAGCCAGGTGGCCGTCCGCCGCGTGAGCCCTTGCGCAGGCGGGCGGCCTGGCTGTCGGTCTTCTCCGGGATCGTGTGGCGGATGCCCCGGCGCCGTAGGTACTTGCGGACGGGGCCGTTGCTGTATGCCCTGTCGGCAGTGAGGCTGTCCGGCTTCTTGCGTGGTCGTCCCAGGCCAGGTCTGGGAACACGGATTTTCTCCAGCACGGCGATGAATTGGGTGCAGTCCGCCCGCTGACCTGGCGTGACGATCAGGGAAAGGGGGCGGCAGCGTCCGTCCGCGCTCAGGTGGAGCTTGCTGGTGAACCCGCCGCGCGAGCGGCCCAGTGCCTCACCTCCAGCACCACCTCCACCAGGCGGCCCAGAAGGCTCTGCCACGCTGTATCGCCCTGGTGCTCCACCATTTCGGCCCCTTTTGATGACGGTGCCGGGGGCCGATCGGTGCGGGCGCCGGCCGCGTGTTGGTGAGCGCGGACGCTGGTGGAGTCGACCGAGATGTCCCAGTCGATCTCGCCCGCTGCATCTGCCGCAGCTTGGACCTCCTGGAGAAGGCGTTCCCAGGTGCCGTCGCCCGACCACAGGCGGTGGCGTTCGTAGACGGTTTTCCACGGGCCGAACCGTTCGGGCAGGTCACGCCACTGCACGCCAGTCCGTCCCCGCCCTGCTGCTCGCCCTCGCCGCATGCGGGAGCCAGTCGGACGCGGTGAACGCCGATCCGGCCCACCCTGCCCCGACCACCACCAGCCCGTCACTGAAAGAACAGGACCGCTCCCTGCCCTGCGGCAGCACCGTCGAACGCCCCGTCGTCGTCAGTGGCCCCGACGAGCCTCTGCAACTGAAGGTCACATCCCTGCGACGCGAGGGCTCCGAGCTGCAGACCGGCTACAGCATCACCTCGGACGACCGGAAGCAGATGCTGAGCCTGCCGATCGGTGAGGTCCCGCCCACGGCCCTCCTGCTCAAGCAAGGCGTCATCGTCGGCCGTCACAAGCCCGCAGCGGAAAAGGACCCGGACGGCAGGGGAGCCCTCGGGTATCCCGTCGGCCGACGGCCGTACACGGGGACCCTGCCGATCGACGGCCTCTGCCCCGGCACCACATGGTCCGACGTGGACAAGCACCCCGGCGACTACCAGGTGGTCGTCGTCATGTCGGTCCAGCCCCAGGGAGAACCCTCGAACAGCGAGCCGACAGACGGCGTCGACCCGCTGCCCCTCCTACCGGCCCAGCCTGTCGCACTCTCCCAAGCAATACGTCTACCCGCCGCCGACGCCCCAGAGCCGACCGCCCCTGGACGACCGTGAGACCATCTCACGCCTCGGTTGCCCGCGCCGAGGCACCCTGAGGACCTGGGCTGACCATCAGCCGGAGCCATGAGCGGGCCGCGCCCGTCCGCGGCCGCGCTTCCTGGCCGGGTGCTCACCTGATGGACGGGCGTCAGGGAGGCTGGCCCATGGACTCAGGACTGCAGGGGAGGTCTGCGGCGCAGCCCTATGGGGGCTCGGCTCCATTAAGGCTCCCCCCGGCAGTCAAGGCGCCGGGGGACCGCCCTGCGTTCGTCCGCGCCCCAGGGCCTCTTCCCCGCTCACAGACTACCGACGGGGGCACTGCCTCACGCCTGGGCGAGAGGTGTGACGGGGACGGGGGCGCCGAGCGCGGCGCTCTGCAACGCGGTGATGCGCTCGACGACGAGGCCCCAGCAGCACCGCCGCGATCATGAGCGCCTCTGCCACCACGAGGAAGGCCGTCGACCCCGGGGCCACCCGGCCCTCGGGCTGTTGTCGAAGGGCGTACCGCCGGGCTGGGGGCCTGAGAAGGTAGCCGGGCTCAGCGGCGGCTGAGCATCAGGCGCGCCGCCCCGTGCGAGCGCTTCCAGCGACCGTGCCGCCGTCTATGCGCGCCGGCCCAGTGTGTGCCCAGCAGGTGACGGCCTTGGCGACGGTATGGAGTGACACTCCGACCGGACATGGGCATACATAACGACGACACTGCTCTTGATCGGGCTGCCTATGTTGAGGGTCGACCTCGGAGTGACGGAGTGGCCGTGACAGCGCGGGCAGCACCGGCCGCCGACGATAACCGGAATCTGTACATTTACCCCTGGAGGGCCGCGACTGTCGGGCGCGCATCGGCGGCGCCCGTGCTCATGAACCTCGCAGGCGAGGCAGTATGTCCGATTTGAGTGCGCCGATCGTGGCCACGTTCCTCGTATACGTGGCCGTCATGGTCGGAACCGGTGTCTGGGCGTACCGCCGTACCCGCACGTTCGCCGACTTCGCCCTGGGGGGCCGCAGGCTCCCCGCATTCGTCGCCGCCCTGTCCGCAGGGGCCAGCGACATGTCCGGCTGGCTGTTCCTCGCCTTCCCCGGAGCCGTGTACGCAGCAGGCGTCGGCGCCAGCTGGATCGCGGTCGGACTGGTGCTCGGCACCTACTTCAACTGGCTGTTCGTCGCGCCGAGGCTGCGTACCTACACCGAGCGCGCCGGGAACGCGGTGAGCCTGTCGGCCTATCTGGAGGAGCGGTTCGAGGACCGCACACGGATGCTCCGGATGGTCTCCGCAGCGGTGACCCTGGTGTTCTTCACCGTCTACGTGGCCAGTGGGCTGGTGGCCGGCGGGCTGCTGTTCGGACACATCTTCGGTGCCGGGTTCAGGCTCGGGGTGGCCCTTACCGCCCTGGTGATCGTCGTCTACTCGTGCCTGGGCGGCTTCCTGGCCGTGAGCCTGACGCACGTCATGCAGGCCACGCTGATGTTCCTCGCCCTGTTGGTGCTCCCCGTCGTCGGTATCGCGACGTTCGGTGGCTTTGCAGCGCTTCGTGACTCCCTCAACAGCAAGACACCCGGCCTGTTGGACATGGGCGCCAAGGTCGACTTCGCGAACGGACGGTGGTCGGGAGGCGGCGGGTCGCTCGGCGCCGTCGCGATCATCTCGTTGCTCTCGTGGGGCCTCGGCTACTTCGGGCAGCCGCACATCCTTGCCCGCTTCATGGGCATCCGCAGCACCGGTGCCGTACCCGCTGCCCGTCGTATCGAGACCGGCTGGGTGGTCGTGGTGCTGGCCGGCGCCACGCTCGTCGGCCTGCTGGGCATCGCGCAGTTCGGCACGCCGCTCCATGACCCGCAGACGGTGTACATCGCTCTCAGCCGGACCCTGTTCAGCCCGTGGGGCGCCGGTGTGATGCTGATCGCGGTCCTCGCCGCCATCATCTCGACTGCGGACAGTCAGCTACTTGTGTCGTCGGTCGCCCTCACGGAGGACTTCTACCACGCGTTCCTCAAGCGGCGCGCCCCGGACGAGGCACTGATGTGGGTGGGGCGCGCCGCCGTCGTCCTCGTGACCCTGGTGGCCTCCCTGATCGCGCTGAGGGGAGGCGGGCTGCTGGGCATTGTGGGCTATGCCTGGGCGGGCTTCGGAGCCGCGTTCGGCCCGGTGGTCCTGTTGTCGCTGTACTGGCCGCGTATGACCTGGGCGGGGGCCATGGCCGGGATCGTGTCCGGCGCGGTCACGGTGCTCCTGTGGCGTGTGGTCAAGCCGCTGCACGGCCCCTTCTGGTCCGGCATCTACGAGATGATTCCGGGCGTCCTGGTCGCCACAGCCGCGGCACTGATCTTCGGCAGGTTCGTCGGCCGGCCTCCGAAACGAGCCTTCTGGCGGATGCCGGGCGGCGGGGTGAGCCAGCTGATGCTCACCCCATTCCTCAGCCACGCACCGGTCGGCATCGCCGTCCTCGACACGGATCTGCGCTACGTCTGGGTGAACGAGCCACTGGACCGCCAGATCCCGCTGAAGCGGCGGCTGGGGCGGCGGATGGCCGAGATCCTGCCACAGGCCGAGGCTGACGCCTTCGAGGAGAAGATGCGCGAAGTCTTGCAGACCGGCACGCCGGTGATGGACTACGAGTACCGCGGTGCCGGCTACACGGTGCACGACCGAAGCCGCGCGATCTCCGCCTCCTTCTTCGCGATGAAGGACCGCCACGACCGGAACGTCGGCATCTGGTACATGATCATCGACGTTACCGAGCGCTGGCGGGCGCAGGAACGCCTGGCTCTGCTCAATGACGCCGCCGCGCGCATCGGCAGCACCCTGGACGTCACGCGGACCGCTCAGGAACTGACCGACGATGCTGTGCCGGCCGTCGCCGACTTCGTCGCCGTCGACCTGCTGGACGCGGTCATCAGGGGCGAGGAGCCGACACCCGGGCCGATCGGCATGGCGCCCGTGATTCGCCGAGCGGCCCAGCAGTCGGTCCGCGAGGGCTGCCCCGAGGCGTCACTGGCGGTGGGGGAGACAGTCCGACGTGCGCCCGCGACGCCCGTGACCCGCTGTCTGCTCGAGAGCAGGACCCTGGTCGAACGGATCCTTGACCGCACCAACAGTCCGTGGGTGACCGTGGACGAGACGCTGGGCGCCTCGTTCCTGGACTACGACTTCCGCTCGGTCATGGTGGTCCCCGTGCGGGCGCGCGGCGTCACCCTGGGGGTGGCGACGTTCGCCCGGTCACGGCGGCTGGGCCCCTTCGAGGACGGTGACGTCCGCCTCGCCGAGGAACTCGTCTCGCGCGCGGCGGTGTGCATCGACAACGCACGCCGCTTCACCCGCGAGCGCACTGCCGCCCGCTCCATGCAGCGCTACCTGTTGCCGCAAGACCTGTCCGGAGGGTCCGCTCTCGCCGTGGCCTCGTGGTACCTACCGGCCGATGCCCCGAGCGGTGTGGGCGGCGACTGGTTCGACGTCATTCCGCTCTCCGGAGCACGCGTCGCCCTGGTCGTCGGGGACGTGGCGGGGCACGGAATCAACGCGGCGGCGACCATGGGACGCCTGCGCGTCGCCGTACGCACGCTCGCCAATCTCGACCTCTCCCCGGACGAACTGCTGGCACATTTGGACGACCTGGTCATCGGCCTCATGGGAGCACACGACACTGATGCCCCCATGGAGGCCGAGGGCGAGGCCACGGGCACCGCGTTCCTGGGCGCCACCTGCCTGTACGCCGTCTACGACCCGGTCAGCAGGCTGTGCACGATGGCTCGGGCCGGTCACCTTCCCCCGATGATCGTCGCTCCGGACGGCGCCGCCCGGGTCCTGGACCTGCCCGCCGGACCCCCACTCGGCCTCGGCTACCTTCCCTTCGAGGCCATCGAGACCGAGTTGGAAGAGGGCAGCCTCATCGCCCTCTACACCGACGGCCTCATCGAATCCGTCGACCGGGACATCGACGACGGACTCTCACTGCTGGGCGATGCTGTCGCGGCACCCCTGCCCACCCTGGCGGAGACCGGCCGACGAGTGATCGACAGCCTGCTGACGGGCCCGCCCGCCGACGACGCGGCCCTGCTCCTCGCCCGCACCCGCATCCTGGCCCCGGACCGCGTCGCCTCATGGGACCTTCCCACCGACCCGGCTGCCGTCGCGCACGCCCGCGACCTCGCGGCGCAGAAGCTGACCGAGTGGGGCATCCCCGATCTGAGGTTCACCACGGAACTCATCGTCAGTGAACTGGTGACCAACGCGATCCGCCACGCGGCTGGACCGGTCTGCCTGCGCTTGATCAGGGACCGCGGCCTGATCTGCGAAGTGTCCGACGCCAGCAGCACCGCTCCACGGCTGCGCCACGCGCGGACCACCGACGAGGGGGGACGGGGCCTGCTGATCGTCGCCCAGATGGCCCGCCGGTGGGGCACTCGGTACACGAAAACCGGGAAGATCATTTGGACGGAACAGATCATTACGGCTGGACCGCCGAGCTAGCCCGGCGGACGAATCGGCCTTCGCCGCTCAACGCGGATCTGATGGCCCCGGCAGGCGGGGCAGCGAGGCGACTGCCTCCCGTCAAGGTGGTAGACGGGGGCGATCCTGCCATGCTCGTCCACGATCACGTCGATGTCGTACGTACCGTCCCAGCTGCGTCTGCAGTCGAGGCAGAGAAACGAGCAAGGGATGCATCGGGCGTGCTCCGCGTTCATGGCTGACCTTCTGAACATGGCACTCTGCTCAGACGCAGTGATGTAGGAACGGCGTCTCCCCGCCGCCTCCGGCGGGGACCGTCCGCACTCGTTCAAGGGTGCCGCAAGCGGGACCGGGCTGTCGCTGGGGTCCAGCCAGGGCAATGCATCCAGCCTCGACCGCAGGTGTCCGTTCTGTCCACCGTCGCGGGTCTCATACGCAGGTGCCCACTCAGACCCGGCCATGCGGTACTTCTGCGCGGCCAACTCGTCGAGCCCCGCCGCTCTGGCAGCATGACCGGCTTCAGCCAAGCACCCAGAGAGGCATCTGCCATGGAGAGGTGGCCGCGGCCAGGGACCGGGCTGAGGAACTGCTGAACGGTTCTGACTGACCGCTGACTCACCCTGCGCATGGTCCCGTTCGCCGTGGCGAACGCCCGGGCCACCCCCTATGGAGTTCAAGCCTGGTCGGCGATGAGCGGCGTCTCGCCGTGCTCGGCCTGAGTCGGGACGGCCTCCGTGGGGGCCGCCGTCTGCATACGGCCGCGGGGGAGGATCACGGCCACGACGAGCGAACCGGCCGCGGCCACGCACGCACCGGCGATCATCGGTGGCGTCACGTCCTTCAGGGCCCCCGTCGACGTCGTGCTCGCCGCGGCGCCCATGATGGCGATGCCCAGGGCCCCGCCGAGGTTCATCGCTACGTCGGCGACCGCCGAGCCCGCGCCCGACTGCTCCGGCGGAGCGGCACCGACGACCGAGTCGACCGAAGTCGGGGCGCCTAAGCCGATGCCGAAGCCGACAAGTCCGAGCGAGATGATGATCCGCAGGCTGGACGGTTCGCCTCCGAACGCCAGGACCGCCATGGAGACGGCGACCAGCAAGGGGCCGAACGCGGACACCGGTCCCAGTCCGAACCGCTGCACCAGCTTCGGCGCCATCGGCGCGATGAACATGACCGTGCACATCCCGAGCATGTGCAGGCCCGCCGTCAGCGGACGGTAGTCCAGGGTGAACTGCAGGTACTGCGTGACGACGAAGAGGCTGCCGAAGACCCCGAAGAAGACGGTCGAGATCGTCACGAGTGGTCCGCCGAACCGGCGGTCCCGGAAGACGGCATGGCTGAGCATCGGGCTGCTGGTGCGCCGCTCCCACCAGATGAAGGCACCCAGGACCGCCACGCCGCCGATGAGGAGCGTCAGTGTGCGCGGCGAGGCCCAGCCGTGGGAAGGGGCCTCGATGATGGAGTCGATGAGCGCGAGCGAGCCGACGGCCGTGAGTACGAGGCCGAGCAGGTCGAGGCCGGTGTGGCGTTCGTTGCGGGATTCGGGGATGAGCATCAGGCATCCGGCGACCGCGACGGCGATCATCGGGATGTTGATCAGGAACACCGAGCCCCACCAGAAGTTCTCCAGGAGGAGGCCACCGACGATCGGGCCGAGCGGAATGCCCAGCGAGGCGACGCCGACCCAGATCCCCATCGCCTTGGCCCGCTCATGGGGCGGGAAGACCTGGCCCAGGATCGCGAGCGTGCAGGGCATGATCATTGCCGCGCCCAGGCCCATGCCCGCACGGGCCGCGATGAGTGTTTCCGCGGAACCGGCGAATGCGGCCGCCGCGGAGGCGGCGAGGAACACCAGCAGCCCGGTGAGCAGGCCGCGCCGGCGGCCGTACCGGTCCGCGAGCGCACCGGCGAAAAGGATCGGGGCGGCGAAGGCCAGCGAGTAGGCGTCCACCGTCCACTGCAACTGCCCTGGCGTCGCGCCGAGTTCAGTTCTGATCGACGGGATTGCCATCGTGATGATCAGCATGTCCAGAGACGCGATCACCAGCGCTAAGCACATGATGCCGAGGATGACCCACCGACGGGGGTGACCCTGAGGGGTGTTCATAGAAAGCCCTTCCTGCAGTGGTCGAGGCCGGGAGCGCCACTGTAGGACCGTTAAGTTGACAGCGTCAACCTGGGTAAAGTTCGCCGCGTGGGAACAATCAGTCGAGGCGGCACGGGTGGTGCCCGATCCGCGCTGGTCGAGGCGGCGAGCGCGCTGCTGACGCGCGGGGGCCCGGAGTATGTGACCCTGCGTGCGGTGGGCGCGGCGGCGGGCGTGTCACGGACCGCGCCGTACCGTCACTTCTCCGACAAGGACGATCTGCTGAGCGCGGTGGCCGCGCGGAGCATGGACCGTCTCACCCAGGCGATGCGGCACGGGGCGGACGACGAGGCCGCAGGGGGGACGCGGCTGTACCGGGCGTGCATCGCCTACGTGCGGGCCGCGAGGGAGATGCCGGCCCACTATCGCCTCATGTTCGGCGACATCGCGATCGACACTCCGAGCGAGGAGCTCGAGCGCGCCACCGACGCGTGCGCGAAGGTTCTCTGCACCCTCGTCATCGAGGCGAAGGGTGACGGCGTACTCGCCGCCGGTGGCGTACGGGAGGCCGGCACCTTGCTGTGGGCGGCGTTGCACGGCCTGGTGGACCTCACGCTCTCGCGCCGCCTCCGTGAGCCGCGCACGGTCGACGGCGTCGAAGGCATGCCCGACCTGGTCGCGCTGGCCCTGCGGAACTGGGTCGCCGTGAAGGGCTGAGGGCTCCCTTTCGCCACCGAGTGAGTGACGAGCGTCACAGTGCATCTGGTTGACGATGTCAACCCCGAGCGTCACAGTGGATGTTGGTTGACGTTGTCAACCTCAGTCGCCGACGGCACCTCAGCTGCCGGGCGGCACCTCATTCGCGGATCAGGGCTCCAGTAAGAGCGCGCCGCAGAGCGCGCTCCGAGCACACGGTGAATTACGGGGAGAGTACTGTGCCGACCGATTCCCACACGCACGACCGCAAGCGCATCCAAGAGTTCGTGATCAACCAGATCGAATCCATCGGCGTCGAAAAGGACTACGTGTCCCTCGACGACACCCTGGACACCCTCGGCCTCGACTCGCTCGACGTCGTGGAACTCAGCCAGACCGTGAAGAAGAAGCTCGGTATACCCGTCAAGCCCGGTGATTTCGTCGACACGGTGACGATCTCGGACGTGCTGTCCGTGATTTGTGAGCGCGCGGAAACAGTGTGAGGCGGCGCGTCGTAGTCACCGGAATCGGAGCGGTCACCCCTCTCGGAGCCGGGGCCGAAGCACTCCACCACGGTGCCGTACGCGGGGACAGCGGTATCGCCGACGGACTCGGCCGATGCGCCGACTTCGACCCCATGAAGGTGCTGAGCAGGCGCGAGGCGTTACGCATGGACCGGTTCTGCCAGCTCGCGGTCGCGGCCGCGGACGAGGCCGTCCGGCAGGCAGGCTGGGGCGAGGCTCCGCCCGCCCCCGCCGAGCGGGTGCACTGTGTCGTCGGCACCGCGATCGGCGGGCTCCACACGCTGGAGGCCCAGCTGAATGTCCTACGGACAGAAGGCCCGGAGTACGTCTCGCCGTTGACGGTCCCGCTGCTGATGGCCAATGCCGCACCGGCTCACCTGTCGATGCGCTTCGGTCTCGCCGGCGAGACTTCCGCCCTGGCCACCGCCTGTTCCAGCGGAGCACAGGCGATCGTCGCCGGCGCCCGGGTCATCCGCTCAGGAGAGGCCGACGCCGCCATCGTCGGTGGTGCCGAGGCAGCGACGAGCGACTTCACCCAGGCGATGTTCACCTCCAGCGGAGCACTGTCGCCGACCGGGACGTCGGTGCCCTTCGACCGCACACGGGACGGGTTCATTCTCGGCGAAGGCGCGGGCGCCCTCGTCCTCGAAGAGGCGGAGACCGCCCGGGCCCGCGGCGCCCCGGTGCTCGGGGAGATCCTCGGCTACGGCGTGACCAGTGATCACCACCACGTCACGGCCCCGGAACCGTCGGGCGCCTTCGCCGCGGCCGCTGTCCGCGCGGCGCTCGCGGACAGCGGGATCGACGCGCGGGACGTGGCGTACATCAACGCGCACGGCACCGGCACCCGGCTGAACGACGCCGCGGAGTCGACCGCGCTGCACCGCGCACTGGGGGACGCTCTGGCGGGTATCCCGATCTCCTCCACCAAGTCCTACGTCGGGCATCTGCTCGGTGCCGCGGGCGCGGTCGAGGCCATCGCGACCCTTCAGGCGCTCCGGTACCGGACCGCACCGCCGACCCACGGACTCACCGAGCCGGACGAGGAGCTCGGCCCGCTCACGCACGTGCGGGCCGCGCTCGCGCTGAAACCGTCCGACAAGGGGTGCATCGGGCTCACTAACTCGATGGGCTTCGGCGGCCACAACGTCACCATCGTGATCGGGGCCTGAACGTGCAGACCACTCGACAGATCACTCGCCCCGCCCACCGGGTGCCCGGCCGCGCAGCGACCGCCGCACCCCCGTGGCCGGCGTACACACCCGACAAGCTCGGCCTGAACACCACCACGACCGTCCACCGGAGGTACGCGCACAAGGAGTCCGGCGAAGACGTCTTCATCAACGACGTCGCTCGCCACCAGGGCACCGGCATGCTCACCGCGGTCGGCACCCTGCCGAGGGCGCACCCCTATTTCAGTGACTCGGTGATCGACCGGTACGACGCGCTGCACCTCGCCGAGTTCATGCGGCAAGGCGTCGAAGTCATCGCGCACACCCTGCTCGGCGTTCCGCTGACCCACCAGTTCGTGCTGCGCACCGTGCACCTCCGGATCAGCGAACCGGCTGCGGCCGTCAGTGCCGAGCATGCGGTCATCGTCTTCTCCGAGGAACTGGTTCGTCGTAACGTATCCGGTGTTCCCTATGCCGCAGCGGGGCCGGTCCACTGCGTCGTGGACGGCCGGCCCCTCGCCCGGTGCGACGGCTTGGTCGGATTCCTGGCGCCGGAGACGTACAGCGCGATGAGGGGCGAGGACGGGCGGAGACGACCTGACGCGCCCGTGGGCCGCGTCATTCCTGAGCGGCCGCAGAGGGTCGGCAGGCGATGCCCGGAGAACGTCTTCATCGGTCAGGTCACCGGGCCTGCGCGTGAAGCGAGTTGCTTGCTCGTACCGCGGACGCCCCCCACCTTCTTCGACCGCCCGCTCGACCACTATCCGGGCATGATGATCGCGGAGGGCGCCCGGCAGTTGGCCGTGCTCTCCTTCGCCGAAGTCTCCGGTACTCCCGTCGACCGCGTCCACACGCATGACGCCGCACTGGACTTCACCAGCTTCGCGGAGCTGGACACGCCGCCCGCCCTGCGGATCGTGTCGTGGGCCGCGGCCGAGACCGCGGGCGCCGGCGACGCGGGCGCCGAGATCACCGTCGTAGCACGTCAGGGCGCGCGGATCACATCGACATGCACGTTCCGGGTGTCCATCGGGACCGAGAACTCACCGGAAGGGAGGCTGCCATGAGCGTCGTCGTCTCCGGAGTGGGTGCGGCCCTGCCTGCCACGGCGGTCGGGAATGCTGCCTTTGCGGACCTGGGGGTCTCGGACGAGTGGATCCTCGACCGGACCGGCGTGCGCCGCCGGTACCACCTCCAGCCGGGTGAACGGCTCGCCGAAGTCGCCGCCGCCGCGGCCACGCAAGCGCTCGACGACGCCGGCATCGGCGCTTCGGACGTGGACTTCGTCGTCGCGGCGACCAGCACGCCCGACCGGCTGTCGCCCGGCCTCGCACCGGTCGTCGGCCACTTGATCGGCGCCGGGTCGCCCGGCGCCGTCGATGTCAACGGCGCCTGCACCGGGTTCCTCTACGCACTGGACTACGCGATCTCGCGGGTCAGCCACGGTTCGGCGGACCGCATCCTGGTCGTCGGCGCGGACGCCATGTCCCGCCTGACCGACCCGGCCGACCGCAACACCGCCGTACTGTTCGGCGACGGCGCCGGAGCCGTCCTGGTCGAGGCGCAGCGCGGTGCCGTGTGCGACGTCTGCCTCCCGTTCCTGTCGTTCGGGTCCGCGGCCGAGTACGCCGACGCCCTGTACGTCGACCATGAGGACAGAGCCGTCCGCATGGACGGCGCCCAGGTCTACGCCTCCGCGGTCGAGGCCATGACCGACGAGGTCGAATCGGCCCTGGCCGCGCACGACATCACCCAGGACGACGTCGACCTGCTCGTCTGCCACCAGGCGAACAGCAGAATCCTCCAGGCGGTCGTCCGGCAGCTGGGCTTCAGCCCCGAGCGCGCCGCCTCCTACGTCGATCAATTCGGCAACACATCAGCGGCCTCGATTCCGCTCGCCCTTCGCCGAGCGCAGGACGACGGCAGGCTCAAGCCGGGACACACCGTCGTGCTCGGCGCTTTCGGTGCCGGATTCACCTGGGGCGCCGGTGTGATCGGGTGGAAGGCGTGCAGGCACGTGTGACCTGCACGGCCCCTGTCCGGCACCGGTTCTGCGGAACCGGCTCCTCACCCCCTGCACGCCCCTGGCCCCGAGGCCCATCGATTTCCGTACAGACACGGGGGATCCGTGTTGCGTCCAACCTCATCGAGGAGTGGAGTGCAATGACCAGCTCGAACGCGGCCACCACCATGGTGTCGCCGCCGGCAAGTGAAGAAGACGCCGTGCTGCTGCGCGGCTACCGGAAAATGGTCATCGGCCGCCGATTCGATCAGCAGGCGACGAACCTGGCGAAGCAGGGCAGTCTCGCCGTCTACCCGTCGTCGCTGGGTCAAGAAGCCTGCCAGGTCGGCGCCGTGACGGCGTTACGGAACACCGACTGGCTGTTTCCCACCTACCGTGACTCGATGGCCGTCGTCAGCCGCGGTGTCGGACCCGGAGAGGCGCTGACGCTGCTGCGCGGCGACTGGCACTGCGGCTACGACCCCAAGGTCACCCGCACCGCACCGCACTGCACGCCACTGGCGACACAGGCCGCCCACGCGGTCGGACTGACGATGGCCGCGCGGCTGAGCGGGGACGACGTGGTCGCGATGGTGCTGTGCGGCGACGGGGCCACCAGCGAGGGCGACTTCCACGAGGCCGTGAACCTGGCGGCGGTGTACGACACGCCGGTGGTCTTCCTCGTGCAGAACAACCGCTACGCGATCTCCGTGCCCCTTGCCAAGCAGACCCGAGCCGAAGCGCTGGCTGCGAAGGCCGCGGGCTACGGGATCACCGGCTTGCAGATCGACGGCAACGACTTCGGCGCGGTCCACCGGGCCGTGGCGAACGCCGTCGACGCGGCCCGGGCGGGACGTGGACCGACCCTGATCGAAGCGCTCACCTACCGCATGGCACCGCACACCAACGCCGACGACCCCTCCCGCTACCGCGACCCCGCCGAGCCCCTGGCCTGGCGGGACAAGGATCCCGTCGCCCGCCTCGCCTCGACGCTGCGCGCCCACGACCTCCTCGACGACGCCGCGCAGCGCGCGATCGACGAGGAAGCCGCCGAGTTCGCCGCACGGACCCGGCAGGAGGTCACCCGCTACGAGAGGCCTGCGCCCGCCGAGATGTTCGAGCACGTCTACGCCCGGCCCACGCCTCAACTGCTGGAGCAGGCACGGGAACTCGCCGAGAGGGGGATCGCATGACGACCGAGACGACAGCCCAGATCGCCACGGCGCCGGCGACGGCACCAGCCGTCTCGATGGTCACCGCCATCAACTCCGCGCTGAGCGACGCGATGCGGGACGACGAGCGCGTGGTCGTCTTCGGCGAGGACGTCGGGCACCTGGGCGGTGTGTTCCGCGCGACCGACGGTCTACTGGCCGAGTTCGGCGAGCACCGCTGCTTCGACACCCCGATCTGCGAAGCGGGCATCCTCGGCGCGGCGATCGGGATGTCGTTCTACGGCGCCCGGCCTGTCGTGGAGATGCAGTTCGACGCGTTCGCGTACCCGGCCTTCGAGCAGATGGTCAGCCATCTGGCGAAGATGCGGAACCGGACCCGGGGCACCCTGCCGGCCCCGGTCGTCGTTCGCATCCCCTACGGCGGCGGCATCGGCGCCGTGGAACACCACAGCGACTCGTCCGAGGCGTACGCGGCGCACACGCCGGGCCTGCATGTGCTCACACCCGCCACCGTCGCCGACGCCTACGGCATGCTGCGGCAGGCGATCGACGGCGCCGACCCCGTGCTGTTCTTCGAACCCAAGCGGCTGTACTGGGAGACCGCCCACGTCGACCTCACCGCCGAGGTCGAGCCCATCGGCCGGGCGGTCGTACGCCGTACCGGAACCGACGCCACGTTGATCGCCTACGGGCCCGCGCTGCCGATCGCACTCGCGGCAGCCGATGCCGCGGCGGCCGACGGCTACGACCTCTCCGTCGTGGACCTGCGCTCACTCGTGCCGTTCGACGAAGACACCGTGTGCGAGGCGGTGATGCGTACCGGCCGCGCGGTGATGGTGCACGAAGCGTCCGGCTTCGGCGGCTTCGGCGCCGAGGTGGCCGCCCGCGTGACCGAACGCTGCTTCGCTTACCTGGAGGCGCCGGTGCGGCGCGTCACCGGCCTGGACATCCCCTACCCGCCTCCCCAACTGGAGCGGTTCCACCTGCCGACCGTCGCCAGGGTCCTGGACGCGGTCGCGGCCACATTCAAGGATGCGTGAGCGCCCCGATGACGACACGTGACACGGCCGGGACGGCGAGCGAGGCCACGACCGAGTGTGTGTTCCTCCTGCCCGACCTCGGCGAAGGCCTGGTCTCAGCGGAGATCGTGGAGTGGCTGGTCGCGGTCGGTGACATGGTCGAGATCGACCAGCCGGTGGTGGTGGTCGAGACGGTCAAATCGACCGTGGAACTGCCCTCGCCGTACCGGGGACGCATCACCGTGCTGCATGCCGACGTCACCGGGATGGTCCCGGTGGGCGCACCGCTGGTGTCCGTGATCGGGCCACGGGGCCAGCAGCCGCCCGCGGGCGGCACCACCCACCTCGTCGGTCAGATCCCGGCACCGGCCACCGGGGAGGCCGACCCCCCGGCCCGCCGGCTGCCCGCGAAGGGGCAGCAGCGTGGGCGCGTCACAGCGGCTCCCGTCGTACGGCGGCTCGCCCGTGAGCTGGGTGTGGAGCTCAGGGACGTCACGGGCACCGGCGACGGCGGTGTGATCACGAAGGACGACGTCCGTGCCGCCGCGGCCACCGCAGGTCAGGAGAAAACGAGTTGCGCACGAACCAGGCCTTCACCGCGCACCAGGTCGTGGTGAGCCATGACTGAGGGGTCGGCCGTGCGCCGTGACTCGTTCGGCGACGTGGTCGTGCTGACCATGAACAGGCCGGAGCGTCACAATATCCTCGACATCGAGATGACGGACGCGCTGGTGAGCGAGACGTCCGCGCTCGCCCGAGACGACAAGGTCGGCGCGGTGATCCTCACCGGTGCGGGCCCGCACTTCTCGCTCGGCGGCCCGCTCGACGAGTTCGACGCAGTGCTCGGCGATGCCGACGACGCGGTCCGCGCACACTGGCTGCGCCGCACCGAAGTGCTGGCGACGCTCGTGGAGAACCTGTACACGATGCCCTGCCCGGTGATCGCCGCCGTGCACGGCCAGGCCGCGGGCGCCGGATTCTCCCTGGCCCTGGCCTGCGACGTGCGGGTCGCCTCCGACCGGGCGAAGTTCAACTTCGGCTACGGCGCGCTGGGTTCGTCGACCGACGGAGGGATGAGCTGGCTGCTGCCCAGGGTGCTGAGCCCCGCAAAGGCCCTGGAGCTGCTTCTGGAGCAGCCCGTCATCCGTGCGGCGCGGGCGCACGCCCAGGGGCTCGTCACCACGGTCGTTCCGGCCGCGGACCTGCACGAGCACGCCCTTGAGGTTGCCACGGGCCTCACCCGCAGCGCCCGCCATTCCGTGACAGCGGCCAAACGACTGGTGCGTGACTCGGCCTTCGCGACGCTCACCGAGCACATGAGGAACGAACACCGCGTGTTCGCCGAAGGAATGCTCACCGACGACATGCGCCATGCGCTGGCAGCCCGCCGCCGCGGCGAACTGCCCACCTTCGGGAGCGCGTGATGACCCGACCCCCGGCGCCATTGACGCGCCGGCGCATCTGACCCGCCGGCAGCACCGCGGGAAACGAATCCAGTGAACAAGTGATGAACAGAAGGGGCGCTGCGCATGTCGCACAACCTTGAGAACGACGCCGTCGTGACCGACAAGGACGCCGCGGTCGTCGGGGAGATGCTGGCCGCCGCGAGGCGGAAGGACTGGGACCGGGTGGCCGAACTGCTCGACCCCGAGGTGGTCTGGTCCTTGCCCGGAAGCTCGCGCATCTCCGGCGACGCGGTAGGGCCGAAGGCGGTGGTCGAGCGGGCCCAGGCCATCGAGGCCGCACAGCTCACCACGGACCCGCAGCACCTGCACATCGGCAGCCGCAGCATCGTCGCGACCATCCACAACACGGCCGAGAAGCCCCTCCTGCTCGACGAATGGCTGGCGCTGGTCTTCACGGTCAGGTCCGGGCGCATCACCACCATCGACACCCACCTGACCGACGTCCCGATGCTCGAGCGGTTCTACGCGGCCACAGCCTGAGGCAGCCGAACTCGCCGCAGTACGAGGAAGACGCACACCACAAGAAGAGGAAACCGAATGGACGTCAAAGAGCTCATGGACACCCTGCTGATGGCCTGGCAGACGCACGACGACGAGCAGCGCCGCGCCCTGGCGGAAAGGGTCTTCGCGCCGTCCGCCGTCCACCGAATCGCGGGGGAGAACCTCAAGTTCACCGGGCGCGACGAGATCGTGGCGAACATGGCCCGGGTGAATCGGGATCAGATCCAGGGGGCCGGTGTCGCCTTCAACTACGGGAAAACCGTGGAGAACGACAACGGCATCTACCAGGAGTGGACCATCACGGCCCCCAACGGGAACGTCCTTCGCTCCGGCCGGGACTTCTACGTCCGTGACGACGAGGGGCGGATCACCGCCTTCTACATGTACGGCGGCGTGTGATCCGTGAGCCCCGCCGCAGCGCGCCTGCGGCGGGGCTCCCCCTCCCATGCGCGGCGCCGTGCCGTGTCGAGATTCCTACGATTCCAGCAGCGTGAGAGGTGACACCGGGCGTGACGGAAGTCAGTGTCGTGAAAGACCCAGCAGAGTGGCGGCTCGACGAGGATGTCGCCCTGTCGTTCGACCGCACGATCGATCGCCGTCGAGTGCACCGGTCAGCGGTGTCCGAGGTGTTCATCACCGACGTCCGCGCACTGGGAGACGGCCGCGTGGCCCTGGCCGCACAACTCCCGGCCTACCACGCGTACTACAACGACCACGAGCCGGCGATGACGGTGGACCCGCTGCTCATCATGGAGATCTGCAGGCAGGCGGGGTCCGCGACGGCCCATGAACTGGGCGTCGACGCAAACGTTGTCGCGATCCCCGAGGACTGGCATCTGCACGTCGCCGAGCCGGCCGCGTGGCCCAGCGACGAGCCCATCACCGATCTGCGCATCGCCGGCGAGTTCCCCTTCACCCGCGTGCGCCGCGGCCGCCCGCGCGCCGGGATCTGCAAACAGCGCGTCTTCGCCGGCGACCGGCAGGTCGCGACCCTCCAGGCCAAGGGCCGATTCCTGGACCACGCGGAACAGGAAATGCTGCGCACGGCGCAGCGCGGCACCCCACCGCCGTGGACATCGGACCTGGTCTACCGGCCGGATCCCGGGCTGGCCCAGCCGCACATCGTGGGCCGGCGCGACCCCCTGAACGTGGTCCTCGCCGACCTGGCGCACGACGCGGGGGAGATGTCGGCGCGGGTTGCGCTGCCGCTGGCCAACCGTGCGCTCTTCGACCACCCCTACGACCACGTCACCATGTCCGTACTCACCGAGGCCGCCCGGCAGTTGATCACGTCGGCCATGGACACCCCCGGACACGCCCTGCGCGGCCGGCACCTCACCCGGCTCGCCGGACGGTTCACCCAGTTCGTGGAGTTGGACGCGCCGGTATCCGTCCGTGCCGCGCTGCCCGCGTCCGGGACCGGCGCATACGAGATCCCTGTTGCCATCGAGCAAGGGGGTGAAAGGGTCGCCGAGATCGGCGTGACCCTGACCCGCGGTGTGGAGGAATCATGAGCGCCTACCCGGTCAAGACGGTGTGGACCGACTTCGGCGGCGTCCTCACCCCTCCCATCGAGGAAAGCCTCGCCAAGTTCTGCGTGGACAACGGCCTCACCACGCAGGAGTTCATGGGTGCGGTACGGACCGTCAGCGCCCGATTCGGCACCTCGGACCTCCTTGAGCCGCTGGACACGCCGATGATCGACGAACCGGCATGGCTGCACATGGTCTCCGAAGCGCTCGGCAGGCCAGTCGGAGTGAGCAGTTTCGGCGAAGCCTGGTTCGACGGCCGGCCGGCCAACCACGAGTGGGTCCAGACGCTGCGCACGCTACGCCGGCGCGGTGTCGGGGTGAGCCTGATGTCGAACATGGTCCCGAGCTGGGACGAACGGTGGCGCCGCATGGTCGACGTCGACGAGTTGTTCGATCACGTCGTCCTCTCCTTCGAAGTGGGATGCCGCAAACCGGGTGCCGAGATATTCGAGCTGGCGGCGAGCCGGGCTGGGGTACCGCCCGAAGCCTGCGTGCTGATCGACGACGCGGAGAAGAACTGCGCGGGCGCACAGGCCGCGGGCTGGCACGCCATTCACTTCACCGACGCGCGATCGGCCGCCGGACAACTGGCGCGGCTGATCGGCGAGCAGCCGAAGTGAGCGGCACGTGACGTCGAGCCCACCCGTGACCCGAAGAGCTGAGGAAAGAGAGCAGGAAGTGGTCGATCCGCACGTCGGCTGTGCCTTCGTGACCGGCGGTTCCCGAGGCATCGGCGCGGCCGTGGCACGCGCACTCGCCGCCACCGGGCGGCCGGTTGCGGTCGGATTCCTCCGCAATCGCCAAGCCGCGGAATCGGTCGTGTCCGACATCGGGGGCGCGGGCGGCACGGCGATCGAAGTGGCCTGCGATCTACGGGATCCCGAGGCGCTCGACCGGTCTTTCGGGACGCTGGAAGAACGCTTCGGGCGGGTGGCCGTCCTGGTGAACAACGCCGGTATCCGCGCCGACGGCCTGTTGCTCGCCATGGACGACGACGAATGGCGCCAGGTGCTCGACGTGAACCTGACGGCCGCCTACCATGCCTCGGCGCGCGCCCTGGGACCGATGGTGCGGGCTCGGCACGGCCGCATCATCAACGTCACCTCGATCCTCGCCCAGCAGGCCCTGCCCGGCGCCGCGAACTACGCCGCGGCGAAGTCGGGCCTCGCCGGCCTGACCCGGGCCCTGGGCGTCGAAATGGCACCCAAGGGAATCACGGTGAACGCGGTCGCTCCCGGGCTCATTCGCACCGACCTCACGCGTGAAGTAGGGCATTTCGAGGATTCGGCCCGCACGAAGGTACCGATGAGACGACCTGGACGCGTCGAGGAGGTCGCGGCCTGCGTTCGGTTCCTGGCGAGCGACGACGCGTCGTATGTCACCGGACAGACCTTGACGGTGGACGGCGGCATCGCGGCGTCGGCGTTCAGCATCACGTGACGCGGAGGCAGGCGGCGCGAGTTCCATCGGGTGGTCCCGCGCGACGGCCCGTCACCGTCCGGGAAGCCGCCGCCTGGCTTCGCCACGCACACGGGCCCCGTCGCCGGCACGTCGAACGGCACACCACGCACCCTGAAAAGCGGTGCAGCAGGAGGTGGCGACGCACCGCTCCCGGCACCGCCAAGGGCAGCGCCTTCGACAAGCGGCTGCCGGAACCGGGGGCTCGCCGGGGACGCCCACCGTGGTGCCTGACACCCGGCGGCAGTGGTGGGGCCGGCACGGCTCCCTGGGGCCGGCCGGGTCAGGCCGGCCCCAGGGAGCCGCAGTCGAAGTACCTGAGCAGCGACTCCGCGCTCGCGGAGCGGGACGGCGGGTGGAAGGCGAGGGCGCGCATGGCCCCCGCGACCTGGGCCTGCTCGCTGCCACAGATGAACGGCATGCCGCCGAGCAGTTCCAGGGCGCGCGACGCGATGTCCGGCAGGGCGTTCTGGACGGTGTAGCGGGCCACGAGGATGCGGGCCATCGAGTCCTCGTCGCCGGGAGCGGGGTCCGTCGCCCGGGCGACGCTCTCGAGGAGCGCGACGGCGGCCTCCATGTCGACGGTGAGCCTGGCCCGTTCCGCCGCGGTGCCGCGCTGGTGGTCGAGGACCTGCTCCACGAGCCACATAGCGCCACCCGCGTAGCCGGCCGAGATCAGTATCTGAAACCACACGAACCCGGCCGACCGCAGGTCGTCGAGGAGGGTGGGGGCGTCGGCACCTGCCCGCACCATGAGGCCGCTGGGCACGAACACGCCCGTCAGCCGCACCTCGTCGCTCTCCGCGCCTCCCAGCAGGGCGTTGGCCCAGAACGGGCGCACGCTCAATCCGGGCGCGTCCGCGGCCACCAGAGCGAGCGCCGGCTCGGGCCCGGAGCCCCTGCCGCCACGGATGTCGACGCTCGTGACGAACAGGTTCATCGAACGCGACAGACTGCACGGCTTCGTGGCGCCGGACAGCAGGAACCCACCCTCCACGGGGCGTGCGACCACGGCGGGCTCGTGGACGTTCCGGGCGCTGCGGCCCTCGGCCCAGCCCGAGGCCAGCACCAACTGTTCTGGCACGATCCGGTGCAGCAGCGCGCTCTGTTCGTCGGTGAGCCGACCCTCTTTGGCCGCGAGCGAGGAGAGCATCGCGACGGCGAAGTGGTGCATGGAGACCGCTGCGACGAGCGAGGGCGACACCGAGCCGAGCGCCAGCTGGACCCGGAGCGCGTCCAGCGGGTCGGCTTCGTGGCCCCCGTACCTCCCGGGTATCAGCAGGCCGACTCCGCCATGCATGCGAAACAGGTCGACGGCCGGGCTGCCGGGCCGCTCGCGTTCGAGGTAGGGGCTCTGCTCAAGCTCCTTGAGCAGCCAGGGGTGAAGGCGCTCGCACACGGAGCGGGCGGTGTCGAGTGAACGCACGGGAAACCTCCGGAAAGGACGTGCGGAGCCGGCCTCACCTGCCGAACACCGCTTCGTACGGCTGACGTCGCGGCTCACTCCCTGGACGCGGGAGGTCTTGAGCATCGGAGAGTCGGCCTCGCCGGAGGTACGGCACGTCCTGGAGCAGTTCTTCAGTCCATCCATCAACGTCGTTGATGCTCGGCGTGCGCACCGCCGGAACCTGCGCCGGAGACCAGGCCATTGGACGGGGCAGTCGTGCAGACACGGCGGGCTGGACGGGCCGGTCGGCGGAGAGGGCAGGATTCGAACCTGCGTGGACCTCGAAAGGTCCGACCTTGAGACGCGCTCGCTGGTCCCCGATCAACCACTCCGGGCACCTCTCCTCGTTTCCGGCCCCGGGTTGGTGCCCCGTTGCCTTCACACGGAAAAGACTGGCAGGCAGCGCTGACGCGGCGCTGACGGCAGGGTGTTCACGCAGTAGGCACAGTGATGCTCCGCCATCAACCTCATGACCCGCCGACTCACCCACGAGAACACCCCCACCTGGCGTGACAGCTAAGCCAAATGAAACAGACAACCGAGAATCAAACGCTCACTGACATCGGAGGCAGCCGCACTCTGCTCTCTGCGCACCGGCCGGCCATGCTCGCGCATGAGCTGCAGTCTACGGGCCCACGTTCGTCTCCTGAACGCACTGGCCGGTGGGTGAGTTCCTGCGCGAGGACGGCCAAAACGACAAGGCCGCAGCCTTCGATGAGGAGGCAGCAGCCGTGTCGCGGCAACTCGGGTAGTAGGAAGTCAACCGTGGGCCAGGTTCCGGCACCGGAGCGGCGCGGGTGTCCCCGGCGATCACCGTGTCCCGGATCTCACTCCACTTGCGCCAGCACTCCGTCCGCGTCCCTGAACCAGCTTCCGCTGTCGACGCCGTACACCTTCTTGTCGTCGAGCCACTTCCAGGACATGTGCTGCAGGATCTTGGCACCCTGACGGTCCCAGACCGGGTTGTGGTCCCAGCCCTCGACACGGAACATCAACTTGTCTGTGCCGGGGATCCCCTCGTAGAGCTTGGGAACGGAGAAGTGCAGATTCGACCCCAGCTCCGCCGGGGTGTTGGCTGTCTTGTCCTGATCTCCGTAGACGATGCACACGGGTATGGCGTTGCCGAGCGTGGAGTCGTGCGGCACGGTGCTGGTGTTCCAGCCCCACCAGTAGGAGTTGCGCCACCGCATGATGCCCTCGGGTGATCCCGCGATCGGGCCGCCCCACTTCTGACCGATGCTGTCGCAGTCCATGATGGCCTGCCACACGTGGTCGGCCAGGTCCTTGTCGCTGATGGTGGCTTGGAGTCCTGCCTTGCTGGTCAGGTTCATCGGGAAGCCGAAGACGGCCGGCGGGGTGGACTCAGGCTGTGTGGGCAGGCCCGTGCCGGGCGGGGGCGCGAAGGGTGCGGCGGTGTTTTTCGACCATCGGCCGTCCGGGGGGAACATGGGCGCGAGAAGGAACAAGCTCGTCACGTCGCCGGAATTCTGCAGGGCGTACGGGCCCATGACGAACGAAGCCGCGGACCAGCCGATAAACGCGACCTTCTGGTTGTTGCACCGTGCCCGGATGAATTTGACGACGGTGCCCAACTCGTCCCACTCGCTCTGGGAGTTGCCCAGCTGATGGGCGTAGGTGGCCGTCGATGAGCAAGTTCCCGTTCCGGGGTTGGGACTCAGAAGGCCCCTCTGGGCAGGGTTGGCGTTGCACTGGTCGTCCATCTGCGGGCGGGGGGAGAGTCCGGATCCCTGAAGGTCCATGATGTACACGTCGTAGCCCTTGCCCGCCAGGGCCTGTGCCCAGCTATAGCTGGTGTCCGGCTGTGCTGAGCCGCCGTGCGGAGGGAGCACGAGGTCGAAGCCGGGGAGGGCCGGGACGCTCCTGCCGTGGAGCATCAGGACCGGCTTTGAGGTGCCGCCGGATCCGGTGCCCTTGTATTCCCGCACGAAGAGGTTCACCGGCTGGGTGGCGTTCGCTGGGATCGTCGATATGTGATGGACCGTGGGGTGGACGGGGTTGATGTTCGGCATGGTCACCTCCGACATGTGTTCGCCCTGGGAGGGCGGTTGTCCGGTGGGGGAGCGTCACTTGCCGCCACCGGGTGGTAGGGGGAGTGGGTGCGGTAGATCGTCAAGCGCTGCTGGTCGGGCCGGCTGCGATGCAGGCCGGGAACCAGTCCGGGCAGTGTCTGGAATGCCTCATGGCGGTGGCTGCAGCCGGCGGTGCGCGGGCCTTGCGCTGCCGTGCTCGTAGGGGATCGGTGGGTGCTTCGGCGCCTGCACGAGGAGCCGGAGTGTTCGGCCGCGTCACCTCCCGGGGCGCACGAGGGGTCTAGACTCCGGTGCCGCTCATGCGGACCGACACGGTGGGGTTGCCGGGATCGCTGCTGGCCAGTTGGAAGATCGCGGTGGCGATCCCAGTTGCGGTGGGCTGGAAGCGCACGGTGAGGTCCTGTTCCTGGCCGGGCTGCAGGGTGAAGGGGAAGCCGGGTCCGCCGCTGAGGGAGAAGGCTGGACTGCCCGACGCCCTCGAGAAGCCGGTGACACTGAGGGGTGCCGATCCTGCATTGAAGGCCCTGGCCACCAGGGTGGCCGAGCTGCCCACCGCCACTTTCGCGAAGCCGAGATTGGCGACCACGGCGACCCGGGGGCCCAGGGATGCGACCAGCTCGAAGACGCTGCGGCCCTCGGTGCCGACCCGCAGCAGCGACGGCGTGCGCGACGAGTCGAGGGCGAGCGACACGCAGGGCGTGGTGGGCAGTCCGACGCCGAGCACGCGCCAGGTCGCACCGTCATCGGTGCTGAACAGCACGCCGGTCTGGTTTCCGCAGATCAGCGTGGGCGGCACGAGGGGAATGCTGTGGTCCGTCCACGCCGACCCGTCGGCGGAGGTGAGCACGGTGCCGAAGTCGCCGACAGTGATGAACTGCGAGCCCATTGCCAGGATCGCGTTGAGCCGGTTGTCCGATCCGGTTGCCAGCAGTGCCCAAGTGTTCCCGTCCGGCGAGGTGACCACCTCACCAGTGTTGACCGCGCCGACGAAGCGCGCACCGGACCATGCCACCTGGTTGATCTCGTTGGGGGTCGGTGACACGCGTGCCGTCCAGGTGTTGCCGTCCGGAGAGGTCAGGATGGTGCCGATGCCGGTGGCCACATACTGCGTGCCCGACCAGACGACGGAGACGAGGTCGGCCGCGGTCGGGGTGGCGTGCGCGGTCCAGGCCAGACCGTCCGGCGAGGTGACCACGGTGCCGGAATAGCCGACCGCGACGAACTGGCCGTTGCCCCAGGTGATGTCGAGCAGCGCCTGGGGGGCCGCGTTGGTGACCGGCGTCCAGGTGACGCCGTCGGGTGAGCGGTAGACCGTACCGACCGATGCCGAGGTGGCCACCAGCACCGTGCCGGACCAGGCCACGCCCTGCAGCGCCTCCCAGGAGGGTCCCGCCTTGCGTGCGGTCCAGCTTATTGCGTCCGGCGAGGTGAGGATGGTCCCGCCCAGGCCGACCACGACGAACTGGGAGCCCGTCCAGACGACGTCGGCCAGCGTGTCGTAGGCGTTCGAGGCCCGTGCCGTCCAGGTGATTCCGTCGGGTGATGTCATGACGGTCCCGGACAGGCCGACGGCGATGATCAGGCTGGGGGAGTTGGTGATGCCGAACAGGCCGTTGCTCGAGCCCGGGTCCATGGCGACGCTGAAGACAGGCAGGTCGGGCAGGTTGGTGGCCACGGGGCCGCCGTCGGTGCCGCTGGCGTCGGTCCAGGTCGTGCCGTTGTCGGTGGTCAGGTAGATGTGCCCGCTGCGGTTGGGCGGCGCGATCCCCGAGGCGCCCCAGTAACCTGCCATCACGCGCCGCGTGTTGGAGGGATCGACCACGATGCTGGTGGGGCCGCGTCCGGTGGGCAACCCGGTCGAGTACGAGGTCCAAGTCGACGCGGCACCCGTCAGGGCGTTGTCGGTTCGCCACATTGAGCCGTTGAGCAGCCCCACCCACACGCTTTCGCCGTTGCTGCCGTACACGGGTGCGATGCTCAGAATGCCGTCGGGGAAGGTGTGGATGCTGGTGAAGCTGGCGCCGTGGTCCGTGCTCTGCAGCAACTGCGTGCCCCAGTCGCCCCGCGGTCCGCCGGCGACGTAGACCCGGCTGCCGTCCCTGGGGTCGACAGCGATGGCGTTGACCCCAGGAGTGATGCCCGCCGCGCTGGTCCACGTCATGCCGCCGTCGGTGCTGCGCTGATAAACGTCGTTGACGGCGCCGAAGACGGAGAGTGGTGCGTAGGGATCTACGGCCACCCAGCCGCCGTCGCCGCCGAGGCGATGCACCCAGTCGTTGCCCGGCATGCCGGGCGCGCGCTGAGTGGTGCCGTTGTCCTGGGAGCCGGCGTAGCTGTAGCCGCTGTTGACCGCCGAGTGCCGCCCGATGTCGAGGCCGCCCATGACGACCTGGAGCGTGGCGACCCCCTCGTTGAGGTTGGTCCAGGTGCTGCCGCCGTCGCCGCTGACCGCCGTGCCGCCGTCGGTGCCGACATACAGGCGGGTGGGCGACGGGCCCCAGTGGGACTGCGGGCTGAAGGTGATGGCGTGGTGGTCGACGTGCACCTTGCCCGCGGTCACCGCTGCCGGCGCGAAGCTGTCGCCCCCGTCGGCGGACAGGTGCAGTTCCTGGAGTCCGAGGTAGAGCCGCTTGGCGTCCTGCGGGTCGACGCCGATGGTCTGGTCGAAGCCGAACTGTCCACCGGCGGCGGCCGCCGCGGCGGCCGGCTTGAGCGCCCAGGTATGGCCGTCGCTGGTCGATTTGAACAACCCCACCCAGGAGTTCGACGTGGAGGCCGTGGCATAGAGGGTGTTGTTGTTGGGCTTCCTCGACTGCGCCATGGTGACGGTGGCGTAGGTCCCTGCGGCCGGCGCACCCGGGTTGGCGAACAGATTGGTGGGGAAGGTGACGCCCGAGTCGGTGGACTTGAAGATGCCCACCCCCCTCATACACGCATACACCGTGCTCGGCGACGTGGTGTCGAGATGCAGGTCCGACAGCACGCCTCCCAGGATGGGCGCGTTGTTGTTGAAGCTGCCCGCGTTGTTGCCGAAGGTGGCACCATCGTTGACGGAGCGGTAGAGCCCGTTGATGAAGGTGCCCACCAGAACCACCCCCGGGGCGGGGAGAACGATCCGCATCACGGTGGCCCCCAGCATGGCACTACCGCCGATCGTGCTCCAGGTCTCACCGCCATCGACCGAGCGGAACAGCGACGGGCCAGGCGTGAAGACGCCTCCCGCATACACAATGTCCGGATTGACAGGGTCGAGGGCCACCGCTCCCATCTGGTTCCACGGCAGGCGGTCGGTCTTGGGCGCCCACGTGGCGCCGCTGTCGAGACTCCTCCAGATGCCCCCGACCGTGGCAGCGTAGATGGTCTGATCGCTGCTGCCGCGCGGGTCGATGGCTATGTCGTAGACGCGGCCCGCCACCGGGGTCAGTCCGGTGCCCAGGTTCTCGCGGATCGGTGCCGGTCCCACCTGCTGCCACTGCGCTGCAACCAGCGGAGCACTGCCGGCGCCGCCACCACCGAAGCCGGCGATTCGCAGGGCGTCGCGCTCCAGTGTCTCGATCTGCAGGAGCGCCTCCAGCAAGCCCTCACGGTCGAGCACCCCGTCTGTTCTCATCTTCGCCAGCCCGCGCACCTCGTGCAAACGCTTGCTGACGGCAATCTCGATGGCCGCATGCTGAGTCATGGCATGCCCTCCGCCATACTCGCCCAAATCCGCGTGGCTACGGGCATCATGTGCCGTCCGCCACGACGGCCTTACCTCCAGCGTGACGCTCGGAAAGGACCACCGCCACCGGAGGCCACGCTCCGGCACGACTGCGCCGCAGCGCAGTGTGCCCAGCCAGGCACCAGGCAGTCTCTCGTCACCGCGCCACACCAGGTGTCGATTTCAGCCGAGGATCCCGACGCCCTCGCCGCGGTGATCCGCTTCGAGCAAACAGGTGACCGCCGTCTGGAAGCCACAGCCCAGGCCAACCTCGGGTTGGCCCTGCGCCGCGCCCTAGCCGCAGGTGGTGTCCTTCGCCCTCACCGCCGGTCTCGCGGCCGCCGTTCTGGCCGCCGCCGGAGGTGAGGGTTTCGATGTGGGTTCTTGGTGGAGGTGGTTGGTGGCGTGCGCGGTGATGGCGGCTGTCCTTCCGTCGTCCCCTGCGGACGCCGCAGCGGGGCCGACGCCCCCCAAGGGATGCAAGTCCCAGCCCAGGGCGGCGGTGGGCCGCTTCAGGATCTGCCCGGCGAGGGAGGCGGCGGTGGTGAAGGTCTGGTAGTCCTCGGTCTGGCCTCCACGCCAGGCCGCCTGATCCGTGCCCCGGTAGAAGAACTGCACTCGCCCTGCGGCGTCGACGGCCGCGGTCGGTGAGTCGGTCATGCCGGAGGACTGCTTGGCGAAGTCGGGCTTCGGGAACACCCGGCCGTCGACCACAGCGGTCACATCTCAAGACGCCGCCCGCCCGCACACGGGTGAGGCGCGGGCTCCAAGGGGTCGGGCTCAGGGGCGGGCGTTGGACGGCCGATGGCGGTGGCATGGAAATGTGTTCTCTGGCCGTCTCACGCCGTCGTGTGTCCCGCCGCCTGCTCATGGTCGCCGCCGGGCTGTTCACCGTCCGGTGGAAAGTGGTGCCGGGGCCCGCGGCCGCTCTGGCCGAGCCTGTCTCGCAGCGCCTTGCGGCACCTGCGGACGGGGACGGCGTACGGGCGTTGTTCGGCTCGGAGAACCGCGATTTCCACACCGGTGAGCGGGTTGTCGCGGTGACGTTCAACGCGGCCTGGAACGACGCCGGCCTGGACCGCGTCCTGGGCGAGCTCACCCGCCGGCACACGCCTGCCGCCTTCTTCCTGACCGGCGAGTTCGCCGACCGGCACCCCGAGGCGGTCAAGAGGATCGCGGCCGCGGGTCATGGCCTTGGCAACCAAGAGCGGCCACCCCAACGCCGGCCGCCGAAAGAATTGCCGTGCGGTCGGGCCCCATCCGGTGCCCCTGGACCGACACCTATTCTCGGCACCAACGAAGCTCCAGCGGCCTTCTCCGTGCCCATGAGCAGCGGTTGGCGTTAGCGGTCTGAGTTGGCCCCAGTTTTCCGGCCCGGGTTGGCTCCACCGGCGGGGCGCGTGGGAGCGTTCGGGGGTTGTTCCGGCTTGAGTTGGCCCCACCCTCGACGTGGGGCTGGGACGCTCGGTGTAGGTCTCCGTGAGGGGGCGATGCCGGGTGGTGTCCTCGAAGGAAGAGCTGTTCCTGTTGATCCGCCGGGACTCGTGGCGGGAGGGGTTGTCGGTCCGCGCGCTCGCGCGGAAGTACGGAGTCCACCGGCGGCTGGTGCGCGAAGCCCTGTGCTCGGCGGTGCCGCCGCCGCGGCGCACACCGCGTCGGCATTCGCCGCGGCTGGAGCCGTTCAAGAAGACGATCGACCAGTGGCTGCTGGACGATCTGGAGGCTCCGCCGAAGCAGCGGCACACGGTCCAGCGGATCCTAGCCAGGCTGCAGCAGGAGCTCGGGGCGGATATCGCCTACTCGACCGTGTGGGACTACGTCCATCAGCGACGGCAGGAGATCGCCGAGGCCGCCGGGGCCGCACCGGCTGCGGGGTTCGTGATCCGGCATAACCAGCCCGGCATGGACGCGGAGGTCGACTTCGGCGAGGCATGGGTCGACCTGGCCGGTGAACGCACCAAGTGCTACCTGTTCGCGCTCCGGCTCGCCTACTCCGGCAAGGCCATCCACCGGATCACAACCTCCTGCGGACAGGAGGCATTCCTCGACGGCCACGTCCACGCATTCCACCCTGGGCGGCATACCCGCAGGCCAAATACGGTATGACAACCTCTCACCAGCGGTCTCCCGGGTGATCCGCAAGAGCCGCTCACGGGACGAGCACCCGCGCTGGCACGACTTCCGCCAGCACTACTCGATCACCCCCTTCTACTGCGAGCCGGGACTTCGCGGCGCCCACGAGAAGGGCGGCGTCGAGGGCCAGGTCGGCTACTGGCGCCGCAACTACCTCACCCCGGTCCCGCGCGTCGACTCCCTCGGCGAGCTCAACGAGGCCTTCATCGCGTTCGAACAGGCCGAGGAGAACCGGCGGATCGGCATGCGGATCCGAACCATCGGCCAGGACTTCACCCACGAGGCCCCGCTCCTGCTGCCCCTGCCAGGCGAGGCGTTCGAGACCGGTCTGGCCTTCAACCCGCGCGTCGACCGCTACGGCATGGTCGCCGTCCGGGTCTGCCGCTACTCGGTCCCAGTCCGCTACATCGGCCGCACCGTCCACGTCCTGCTCCGCTCGAACGAGGTCGTCGTCTTCCACGGCCGCACCGAGATCGCCCGCCACCCGCGTCTGACCACGAAGGGCGCCGAGCGGGTCGTGCTGGACCACTTCCTGGAGGTCCTGCTGGCCAAGCCCGGAGCCCTGGCCGGCTCCGAAGCCCTGGACCAGGCCCGCCGCGCGGGCACCTTCACCCCCGCACACGAGGCGTTCTGGTCGGCGGCCAAGCACACCCTCGGCGAGAGCGACGGCACGAAAGCCCTGGTCCACGTCCTGCTGCTGCACCGGCACCTGCAGCACCGCGACGTCGTCGCCGGCATCCAGGCCGCCCTCGCCGCCGGAGCCTGCACCGCGGACGTTGTCGCGCTGGAAGCACGCAAGGCCGCCGAGAGCGAAGGCCGGTCCCCGACCGTCACGGTCTCCGTCCCGCTGCCCGAACCGGTCACCCCACCCGAGCTGCCGCTGCCGAGCCTGACCGAACGAAGAACCGCCCGCCTGCCACCCGACCAGCGTCCCCTCCCAGCGCTTGAGCGCTGGGACCAGCTCCTGCAACACCGACCCGGAAGGGACCCGCGATGACCGGCCCGCACCACACCCTGACCGAGCCCGCCTCCGATGCCGCCATCGACACCGCCTGCCGCGTCCTACGGCTGCCGACCATGCGGGCCCAGTTCGCCGACACCGTCAACCGAGCCGAACGCGAGCACCTGTCCTACCGGGGCTTCCTCGCCGAACTGCTGATGGCCGAGTGCGAGGACCGCGACCGCCGCCGCTCCGAGCGGCGCATCCGCGCGGCCGGCTTCCCGCGGTCGAAGTGGTTGTCCGACTTCGACTACTCGGCAAATCCCAACGTCACACCGGCCCTGGTCAACAACCTCGCCACCTGCGAGTGGGTCAAGAAGGGCGAGCCGCTCTGCCTGATCGGCGACTCCGGCACCGGCAAGACCCACCTGCTGATCGGACTCGGCTCTGCCGCGGCGATGGCTGGCTTCCGGGTCCGCTACGCGCTCGCCGCCCGCCTGGTCAACGAGCTTGTCGAGGCCGCCGACGAGAAGCAGCTGACCAAGACCATCGCCCGCTACGGGCGCGTCGACCTGCTCTGCATCGACGAACTTGGCTATCTCGAACTGGACCGCCGCGGCGCAGAGATGCTGTTCCAGGTCCTGACGGAGAGGGAGGAGAAGAACAGTGTTGCGATCGCCTCGAACGAATCGTTCGGAGGCTGGACCAAGACCTTCACCGACCCTCGGCTCTGCGCGGCCATCGTCGACCGCCTGACCTTCAACGGCACCATCATCGAGACCGGCACCGAGTCCTACCGCCTCGCCCAGACCAGGGCCAAGCAGCAGGCCGGCCGATAGCAGAACGTGCATGCAAGCCCGGGGGCCGTCGTGTGGTTGGATCACGCCCAGCGAAATCGTCGCGGCGGTGGGAGGACACAATGGCAGCTCGCGCGGTGATCTTCGCCCTGGATGCCCAGGACGCCGAACGCGTCCTGGCCTGCCACGGCGATGACGAGGTCATCGCACTGGTCGAAGAGGTTGAAGAGCGATGGGACATGGACCATCTCTTCGAGCTCGACAAGTCCTGGGATGCCCTGCACCGGTGCTTCACCGACGGCGACCTTGCCTTCGAGAACGGCCAGTACCCGTTGTCGCACGTGATTCTCGGAGGAGTTCCCCTGCATCAGGGCGACGACTACATCGTCTGCTATGTCGCCGCGGACCAGGTTCGCGAGGTCGCGGCAGCCCTGGAAGCCCTGGACAACCAGTGGCTGAGTGACCGATACGCCACGCTGACGTTCGACGACTACCAGGGTGTGGCTGATGCCGAGGACCTCGCATACACGCAGGCCTTCCTGCCTGGACTGAAGAACTTCTACCGCACAGCAGCACAGAACGGCCATGCTGCGATCTTCACCGTCGACCAGTAGGCCGGGGCCAGCTCAAGCCGGAACCCGGGGCCACTTCAGGCCGGAAGATTCCCCGTCGCTTCTTCTCGCTGGGGCCAACTCGGGCCGGAGAAGTGGGGCCAATTCGCGCCGATAACGCCAAGCGGTTTCACGCCGCGACACGGAGCGCTAGCCCCAGGCCTGACGGCACAGGCTCACGATGCCGGGGGCGACCACCTGCTCGGCGCTGCGGCCCAGTTGGCGCATCCGCTGCGAGGTCGGCCGGATTCTGGGCAGCGGGTGGGCCGGGGGCACCCGCAGGGCGGGCTGCCGTGTCCTCGGGCGCGGGGGAGAGATGGGCCGACGGAGCGGCGCGGGATGCGCTCGAAGGGCAGCCCGGTGGGGCTGCTGCGTCAAAGTTACTGTCGGCTGGCTCCGGTGGCGCCGCGCGCGCGGGGCGTTCGCCGAGTGCCGCGCTGGGTCTGGCCCGGTGCGCACCAGGGCGGAGCGCGCCGGAGGCAGCGATCCCCGCGTTGGTGCCGTGAGTGTCCCGTCCGGCGCGAGGGGAGCTGGTAGGCCCAGCGGGCGGCCGTCGTCCGGCGAGAGGCGGGGCGTCACGGTGGTGCAGCTCGATCGAGAACGCCCCTGCCGATGCCTGGCAGCGACTGTCCTGCGGCGACGGCGCCAAAGGCCCGCGCGTCTACGACTGGGCCGCCATCAAGCTGCCCGCCGACCTCATCTTCGACCCCGATCCGCCGACCCATCACCGCTGGGTGATGGCCCCCCGCAGCCTGTCCGACCGCGGCGAGCTTGCCTACTGCCTCGCCTACGCGCCCGTCGGCATCGAGTTGGCCGAGCTGGTCCGGATCGCCGGCTCCGGGGGCGATCGAGGAGTGCTTCCAGGCCGCGAAGAACGAATGCGGCTTGGACCAGTACGAGGTCCGCCGCTACATCGGCTGGTACCGGCACATCACCCTGGTGATGCTCGCCCACGCCTTCCTGACAGCATTCGCGGCCCAGGCCGACAACGAGACCGCAAAGGGGGCTGCAGAAACGGATCAGCCCTCATCCCGCTCACCGTGGCAGAGATACGGCGACTGCTGGACGCTCTCCTACCCCACCCACGAGCCGACCGCGATCCCGTCACCCACGCACTGAAGTGGTCGGCCTGGAGAAGACGCCACCAAGCCATCGCCCGCCACTGCCACTACCGAAAAGGCAGCTCAGGACACGAACCGCTGCTGGAGTATTAGAACTCCTGACGGAATGCTCTGCGAGCACTTGAGAGCTAACTCAGGGGCCGTGAACGAACGCGGTTGCTACTGTACGGACGTGACCCTGACCGACCTCAACCACGGCTTTCGTGACAATGAGCAGCGGCGGCGCGTCCAGAGGGTCGTTCACGATCGCCTCGCAGACGACCGTGACCCGCAGGAATGCCGCTTCCTCATGCGGTTCTGGTGGCAGCTGGTCATGTCGTACCAAGAGGTGTCGATGGACGAGCTCAGCCTGAACGTCGGCAAGCCGAAGCTGGACGTGATCGAGGCGCTGATCAACGCCATCAGGTCGTCCCATGCCGACATCGACGCCTGGATCACCACCACACAGCAAGTCTTCCCGGTGGTCCAAGATCGCGGCTTCAGGGCCGCCCAGGACAACGCACGTTAACGCGGCCGGAGCTTCTTCAGCCGTCGCCAGCAGATGATGCTGCAAGCGAGGCTGAGGAAGGCTTCGTGGATGTCATCGCGTATATCCCAGCGGATGCGCAGGCGGCGGAACCAGTGCAGGTGGGCGAACGCTCGCTCGACGACCCACCGTTGGGTGCCCAGGCCGGAACCGTGCTCGGTCCCGCGGCGGGCGATCTGCGGCTTCGCGCCGAGGTCCCAGACCAGGCGGCGGTACTTGTCATGGTCGTAGCCGCGGTCGGCCAGCACCACATCAGGGCAGTGCCGGGGCCGGCCGCGCTTGCCTCGCACGGGCGCACCGCCCGCCGTCTGCTCCACGACAACACCCTCAAGTCCGAAGACCGCCTCGCCGGCCTGCTGTTGCTCCTCTGTGCCCAGTGGCCCGCTGCGATCTCCCGGCTCACCGTCGACCACATCGAGGAGACCGACGGAGCCGTCCGCCTCCGCCTCGGCGCCGTCCCCGTCGACCTGCCCGGCCCTGTCGCCGACCTGGCCCTTCAGCAAGTCTCTGTCCGACGCAGCCATGCCGCTCTCGCTCGGACGGATTCACCCTGGCCCTTCCCCGGCGGTCAGCCCGGCCGCCCGATCAGGGTCTGGGCCACGGGCGAACGTCTCCGCAAACTCGGCATCCGGCTCGCAGAGACCCGCTCAACTGCCCTGTTCCGACTCGCCACCGAACTGCCCACCGCGGTCCTCGCACGCACGCTCGGCATCGACATCGCCGTCGCCGTCAAACGGCAGCGAGCCGCCGCAGGAGACTGGGCTGCCTACGCAGCCGAGGTCAGCCGCCGGAAGAAGGATTCATGAAGGTATCGCTAACGGTCGCACAGTTCCCTATCACGTGGGACGTCGAGCGGAATCTGGAATTGATCTCCGAGGTCCTGGCCGAGGCCCGGCCCGACGACATCGTCGTCCTGCCCGAGGGCGCACTGTCCGGCTACGGGTCGGACCTCTCAGCCCTGGGCAACCTCGACATTCTGGCCCTGTCGCACGCCACAGACCGAGTTGCTGTCCTGGCACAGGAAAACGCCGTGCATCTGTTCTGCGGCACGTTGCTCTTTGACCGGGGAGTCTGGAGCAACGCCGCCGTCTACTTTTCACCCAACGGCGAGAGGTGGATCTACCGGAAGATCAACCTCGCGATGAACGAACGCGGCAGGCTGGAAGCCGGGACGCACCTTTCCACGCTTTCCATCCCGATGGCCGGCGGGCCAGTCAGCCTCGGTGTCCAGATCTGCCGGGAGATCCGCTTTCCCGAGCAATGGCAGCACCTTGCCAGCAGCGGGGCACAGGCGTTCATCTACCTCACCCACGCAGTCAATACAGCCGAGCCAACAGGAGTCTGGAGAAGCCACCTCATCAGTCGCGCAGCAGAGAACCAGCGGTTCGTCCTGGCGGCGAACGTCGCGGACCCTCACCAGCACTGCCCCAGCATGATCATCTCGCCGCGAGGAGAGGTCCTCGCGGAGGTGACCTCCGGCAGCACCGCCGTCATCAGAACAACCATCGACCTTGACCAGGCTGCCAATTGGTACCTCGGCCAGCGGCGGCAAGACCTGCTAAGGCTGGCCTACGAAGGACAGGGCATACCAATCTAGACCGGCCCAAGGGCGGCTGCCCGCAGGCAGGCATTCGGGGGGTTCCAATACCCGAGCCCACCACTAGACGTCCAGCAGACCCGGGTCGAGGACGCCTGGGTGTCCGGGCAGCAGCGGGCCGCGAGGCGGCTGGAAGGACTGATGGGATGAAGTGGAACGTGCGGCTGACGGCCGCGAACAAGGGGATCTGGAAGGCGTCCGAGCTCCAGCGGAGCCTGGCCGAGCACGGCTTGGTGATCTCGGCCGGGAAGATGTCCGGCCTGTGGTCCGGCCATCCGGTCTCCCTCAAGCTGGAGGACCTGGACGTGATCTGTGTCGTGCTCGGATGCGAGATCGGCGATCTGCTGATTCCCGAGCCCGGGAAGGTCGGCCGCCCAGGTCAGCAGGCTGGAATCCAGGAGGCCACGACCGGCTCGGTGGTGGCCCCGGCCGTCGTGCCCAAGCGCCGCGACGGCCGATCCCTGCCGCCGATGTGACCTGGTCACCATCACCATGGGAAAGATCAGCGAGAACAAGCCGGCGGCCTCCTGCTCGGGCTGTTTCGCCTGGGGTCAGCTGCCCGGCCGGTTCTGCCGCGGCTGCTATACCTACGGCCAGCTGCACGCCGTCGGCGAGTGCGTCGGCTGCCGGCGGCAGGTCCCGGTCGATGGCAAGCACGGCTACTGCCGCCTCTGCAGGGCTCAGGCGACCTGGGCGATCAAGGCCGGCGGCAAGGCGTCGGTGATCAAGCCGTACCTGCGGCGGGTGACCTGCCAGCAGCTGTTCTTCGTGAACCTTCAGCGGCCCAAGAACGGCGGGCCCCGGGTCGGCAAGGCCGGCCGGCGCGTACTGAAGCCGCCGCCGGTTCCCGAACCACACCGCGTGATCACCACGTCGACTCGACGCAACTGACGCTGTTCACTGCCACTCGGGACTTCCGCCGGTTCGACCGGGAACTCCATGCCGACCTGGCCAACCCCTGGCTGGTCCGGGCCCGGCAGACTGCTCGGGCGCTTGGGGAGGCCCGCGGCTGGAGCCGCTGGATCGCCAGCGACGTGAACCGAGCCCTGGTCATCGTGCTGTCCGGCTTCCGGGAAGGTGAGCCGATCCGGTACTCCGAGCTCTTCCCGGCCCTGCGCGTCCGCGGGCTTCCCGTCGTGAGGACCGCCGAAGTCCTCGACCATCTCGGCCTGTTCACCGACGACAGGGCCCCCGCCATCGACCGGTGGCTGGAACGGAAACTCGACGGGATGCCCCCGGGCGTCCATCGCGCCGTCGACGCCTGGATCCGCACTCTCCTCGACAGTGGCCCGCGGTCCGAGCCTCGCTCCCGGCACACGGCATGGGCCTACCTGGGGGAGATCCAGCCGGTGCTGCTGGAGTGGTCCAGCCGCTAGGCCTGAAGCACATCGGTGGACCCGTGGGTTCAGGCTGAAGGGCCTTCGGTTTTCCTGAACCCACGGGGATCACAGCCCCGGGGTCCTACCGCAGACACCAGCCGCAAAGTAGCGGTCAGGACATTGCGACCGCGGACGCCGACCACCGCCAGGTCGCCGGAGCGGCTGGGAAAGCCTCTACGATCCGGTTGATCACCGAACCGGGGAGGGAACATGACCGAGGGCCGGGAAACGGACGCGGCCGAGAGACCGGTGGAGCTGGCCTACCGGCCGACCGCCGGCGAATTGGCGTCCGCGCTGCGGGCACGCGCGAGGAGCACCGGCGCGGGACGCTTTCAGCGCGGGGCGCTGGTCTGGACGGTGGCGGTCACGACCGTCGGCGCCCTGCTGTCGTCGGCTGGCTCCGGCCACCGGGACACACCGTGGCCGCTGTATGCGGGGGTGGTGGTCTTCGGCGTCTTCATGACTGCGGTGCCGTGGTTGCAGGCGCGCCGCCTTCACCGGCTCGCCGAACGGCAGGGGGACATTTGCGGGACGGTCGACGACACCGGGGTCCGGCTCACCACCGCGCACAGCTCGGCCAGCCACGACTGGCACCTCTACTCGCGCTATGCCGAGACGCCGGAGCTGTTCGTGCTTCTCAGCGCCGACAAGTCCGCCGTCGGCTTCGCCGTCCTGCCCAAGCGGGCCGTGGCGGGCCCGGAGGACGTGGACCGGCTCCGTGCGGTCCTCGACCGGCGGCTCGTGCGCGCGGACGACGCCGAGGCGCCCGGAGTCCCACGGAGCCGGGGGCGGGCCGTCGGCCGCGGGGTCGGCTCTGTGGGACTGTTGCTGCTGGGGCTGCTGCTGTTCTTCTTCGCCTTCGTCGCCGTCCAACATGCCGCGCACCCGGACCGCTTTCCCGGAATCCAGAACAACACCGCCCCGGTATCGGCCGTCATGCTGGGGCTGGGGGCGCTTGCGGCCGCAGGGGCTTGGTGGCTCGTACGGCGGATGCCTGCCATGCGAATCGTGACCGCCGTGCTCGCCGTCCTTGTCCTGCTGGCCGGTGGCGCCGTCCTGTACCGCGTTGGGCCGATGCTCCACTGCTGGGGCTCGGAGCGGATCGCCCGCGGGCCCGAGGGCTCTTACGTCTGCTACCACCTCTGAGCGGGGCCACGGTTTCCAAGCCGGCCCGGAGATCATCTCTCGGCGGCGGGCCGCAGAAGCCGCGCAGTCAGCTGTGCGGCCCGCCGCTCACTGAACCTCCGTTGAGAGCCGGACCGAGTGAGCCCCTGGTCGTTTTCAGGAATCCCCATCACTTGCGCAAGGGCATCTGAACTCCTCAATCGCCTACTGGCTGATGGGCCCGGGCGGCTGGCATTTCGCTCAGGCCCGCTGCCGGGAGCAGCTTCAGTCTCTCGGAGCCCGGCGCCCCGTGTCAGACCCGTCCAAGAAGTCCGGCACATCTCCAAACGTCGAACGCGAATGACGCAGCGCGTTCGCGTTCCGGGAGGGTCGTCGGCGCGACTGCATCCGCAGACCGCTGTGCGCGATTGGAACGCAGCCGCAAGCTCGAGGGGACGAGTGTCAGTCTGTTCTGCTTCGGGTGGTGGTCAGGCGCCTGTCCGACGTCACCTGGCAGGAGCCCGCCGCAAGACAGCTGTCCACCGCGATCAACCACGACAAGGAGACGACCAAAGCCGATCTCAAGCACCTCACGGCCCAGCTGCCCGCTCCCGCGAGCACCGTGCACATCACCGTCCTGAACGGCACCAGCACGACAGGACGGCCCCTGGCAGCAGATCGGGGCCGATGGTGAGGGTGATGGTGGCCGTAGCCCCCTTGGCCGAGCGCGTGGGGGTCATGCCGGGCAGGTGGCCGGCGACCCGCCATCACCGACTGAGCACACCTGGCCCAGGAGCAACGACCACACGACGCTCAAGGTCACCGCATCCACTCCCGCTACCTGGGTGCGGTGCGCACGCGGTCCGCTGCCTTCGGCGGCCGCAAGGCGGTACGGCGCGTCCCCACCTCCCTCAGCCAGGCGAGGAAGACGACGACGAACAGACCCTCGACAATCAAGGACAGGGGGCCGTACGGCGGTTCCCAGCCTGACTCGTAGTAGCCGTTCGGAAGGCCGACGGTACGTGACAGCAAAAAGCCGACGATCATGCCGAGGCTGACGACGGCCCCCGTCAGCCAGGCAACCATCGGGCGCCTCATGGCCACCAGCCCCACCGCGACAACCAGCATGACAGCACTGCCCAAGGCGAACAGGACACCGATGTAGAACTTCTCCTCAAGGTGGTCGGGCACGAGGAGACCGTGCAACACCACGTTGCCGATGGCGCAGCAGACTCCCAGCCCTCGCAAACTGACGTCGGTGACGGATGTGGAGTTCATGGTGACTCCAGCTGTTCTCATGCGTGGAGGAGACCGGTCGGGGCGCCGGCCGCTGGGGGGGGAAGCGCCGTCGTGGTCTTGTCGCTCCCTGGCTGTCCTTCTCGGTGAGTACGGCCTCAATGAGGGCGGGGCCAGCCTGTAACAGGCAGACGACCACCCATGTGTCCAGCCGGAATGTCGGGAGCTTACGGGAGGTGCCGAGGGTGTCAGCCGCCTCCTCGCGCGTCACCGGCCACAGCTCGAATTCCGTGAACTCGAACGCGCGGCTCCGCAAGGCGTCGCCGAGGGCCCCCAAGCCGGTCGGCGAAGCGTGATCCAGTCCCGCCGGGGAAGAACATCGCCCATCCACATGGGCGAAACCCCTCGGATGCTGTTTTCCCGGGAGGTGTGTCCTCCACGGAGGAGATACGCAAGCGGAGCTTGGCGGGATTGCTCGTGCTTCGACGGAATGGAACGCGCAATGACTTCCCCAAGTTTTGCTGAAGCCCATCACCTGCCGCTTGTTAGGTAAGCCTTGCCTGTCTTAACTTCTGAGGGCATCCTGTGCACGTCAGACCGGAGTTTCCATGTCCAGCGGCAATATCGCCCTGCTCGGAGCCATCGCAGGCTTCACCATCTACCTCGGCCTCCCTCTCGGACGCCTCCGCACACCCACACCCCGACTCAAGGCCGGCCTCAATGCCGTCGCCATCGGCATCCTGATCTTCCTCGTCTGGGACGTACTGACCCACGCCTGGGAGCCCGTCGACGAGGCGCTGGGCAACCACGCCTGGGGGACCGTGGCGTCCGGGAGCTTCACCCTGGTGGCGGGTCTGACGATCGGACTTGCCGGGCTCGTTCACTACGACGGCTGGATCGCCCGCCGCCGCGAGGCCACCGTCCGGCCCGCGGGTCCGGGTGCCGCCGCATCCATCGAGCTGGCGCCGAAGACCCGCAGCCAGGCGGCATCGCTCGCGCTGATGATCGCCACCGGCATCGGCCTGCACAACTTCGCCGAGGGCATCGCCATCGGCAACTCCGCCGCCCAGGGGGAACTCTCCCTCGCCCTGCTGCTGATCATTGGCTTCGGCCTGCACAAC
The DNA here is from genome assembly GCF_036815105.1 of Streptomyces sp. IBSBF 3136. Lineage (NCBI taxonomy): Bacteria > Bacillati > Actinomycetota > Actinomycetes > Kitasatosporales > Streptomycetaceae > Streptomyces > Streptomyces sp. IBSBF 3136. The sequence continues at coordinate 5,545 of NZ_JAJSZC010000005.1, read as the reverse complement.
GCTACCGAGGGCTTCGGGATCGTCGCCCCGCTCGCCGCTGAGGGCGAACGCCCCTCCTGGGTCAGCCTGCTGTGGCTCGGCCTGATCGGCGGCGGTCCCACCTTCCTGGGCACTCTCGTCGGCCAGCACCTGGTCAACGACACGCTCTCGATCGCCTTCCTCGGCCTTGCCGCGGGCTCCATCCTCTACGTCGTCATCGAACTGCTGGCTGTCGCCCGCAAGACCGGACTCAAGACCCTCACCACATGGTGCATCCTCCTCGGCCTCCTGCTCGGCTTCGCCACCGACGCGATCGTCACGGCCGCAGGCGCCTGAGACGCGAAGTCTCACCCCCAATGCCTTCTGCGCAGCCCACCGGCGAGGTCATCGGTTGGCAGCCCTTCGGCGTCTTCTTCCGTACAGATGGCGTGCCGAACGCCATAGCGCCGGCGGAGATCACATCCACGCCGCAGGGCATGGACCTCCCGGTCCTCGGGTCATCGTCACGGGTGAGGTCTTCTGGCACGCGGACAAGCACCAGGTCAGGGTCCGCCTCGATGAGTGGCAAGTGATCATCCTGGGCCGTCCCCGGGCCCTCCGAGGCGACAGTAACGGTGCCGAGCACGGCGGCGATCATCCGTGAGTCCCAGCTGCGCCGTGCTCTGCACTGGCGTGACGCGGCCCGCGACGACTGCCAGCGCGAGCGGGCCATGGCCGCCGCGAATCCGGGTGGGCACCATCCGCCGCGCCCTCCACGCGCGGCGGCACGGCACCGGCAGGCCACGCGCGCCGCGCTGGCCCGGGCCGATGCCGTCACCGACAGGCTCCACGCTGCTGCGCAGGCGGCGGGCAGCATGCACGGGCCTGAATGATGGCGGGGGCGGCAAGCTTGACCCTCTCGTTCAGTGTCGTCGTCGCTCCATGGTCACTGTGCGGCGGCGCTGTCCGGGAGGTGGGCGGCCGGGTTGAGTGCCTTGGCGACCGCAGGGGTGAGGGGGTGTCCGGCGAGGACGTGGCGGACGGCGTCGAGGGGAACGGGGCGTTCGTAGTAGTCCTCGAACCATGCCTGAACGGTCTCAGGGGAGCGGTCGGTGAGGAGGTGGAAGAGGAAGCCGGAGCCGTCCGGGTCTTCGCTGCCCGTGGGGAAGGCGATGACCGAGCCGGTGCGCCAGGCGGTGTCGCCGTTCGCCTGCCACAGGCAGGCGGTGACCCGAGGGGCGTCGAGGCCCTCGTCGTGGAAGGCGGGCTCGTCCAGAAGCGGGCGCAGCGCCGTGGGCACCTCGTCGATGACACCGGGCCAGACCTGCTCGTCGTCCGTGGCGTACGGACTCATCTGCGACTCGTGGTCGAAGCCGCGTATGAGCACGCCGGCCGGGGTGAAGAGGACGGCGAAGTCGTCTCCGGAGCCGTTGTCCATCAGGGCCGCCTCGACACCGGGGCTCCAATCGGCGTGGAAGGTGTACTGGCAGAACTGTGGATCGTCACCGATCGCCCCGTCCAGGGCGGCCAGGGCACGCAGATGGGTACGAAGCCGGGCGGGGTCGGGGAGGAGAGCAGCGGTCTCGCGCACGGTACTCATGGCGTCATGAAAGCAGCCGCCCCTGACAATCCAGGAGACCGGTGCGCTGCACGTCTCTCCGCACCGCCGCCCTGACCCTGCGCGTCGGCTGAACCCCGGCGGGGCGCCGCCCACACGGAGGCGCCCCGCACCCGGCCCGACGGACACACACCCCACCGAGGGCGTGTCTGCGGGCAGGGGGCCGCCCCCTTGGAGGAAGGCTTCACAGATGCACGCCGTACTGCACGCACTGTCGATTGCCGGGTCCATGACCTGGGAGATCACCTGGGCCCTGATTCTGGGCTTCGCCCTGTCCGCTGTCGTCCAGGCCGTGGTCCGCAAGTCCACCGTGGTCTCGCTCCTGGGCGACGACCGGCCCCGCACGCTTGCCGTCGCCGCCGGCCTGGGCGCGGCGTCCTCATCCTGCTCGTACGCGGCCGTCGCGCTGGCCCGCTCGCTGTTCCGCAAGGGCGCGAACTTCACCGCCGCCATGGCCTTCGAGATCGCGTCCACCAATCTGGTCGTCGAGCTCGGCGTGATCCTTGCCCTGCTGATGGGCTGGCAGTTCACCGCCGCCGAATTCGTCGGCGGCCCGATCATGATCGTCCTGCTGGCGGTGCTGTTCCGCATCTTCCTGCGTGACAAGCTCCTCCGCAGTGCCCGCGAGCAGGCTGAACGCGGAGTCGCCGGCTCGATGGAGGGGCACGCCGCGATGGACATGTCCGTTCACCGTGAGGGCTCCTTCGCCCGGCGTCTGTTCTCCCGCGAGGGTTTCACCTCGACCTCGCACGTCTTCGTCATGGAGTGGGCGGCGATCCTGCGCGACCTGGTCGTTGGCCTGCTCATCGCCGGCGCCATCGCCGCCTGGGTTCCCGACTCCTTCTGGCGCACCTTCTTCTTCGACGGCCACCCTCTCGCCGCCAAGCTGTGGGGCCCGATCGTCGGCCCGCTGGTAGCGATCGCCTCATTCGTGTGTTCCATCGGCAACGTGCCGCTGGCGGTGGTGCTGTGGAAGGGCGGCATCAGCTTCGGCGGCGTGGTGGCGTTCATCTTCGCCGACCTGCTGATCCTGCCGATCCTCAACATCTACCGGAAGTACTACGGCGCCAAGACGGCCGCCTTCCTGCTCGGCACCTTCTACCTCGCGATGGTCATCGCCGGGTACATCGTCGAATTCGCCTTCGGCGGGCTCGGCCTGATCCCCGACCGGGCCGACGCCAAGATCCCCATGGAGGGCGTGAGCTGGAACTACACCACCTGGCTCAACATCGCCTTCCTCCTCCTGGCAGCGGTGCTCCTGGTGCGCTTCCTGCGCACCGGCGGACTGTCCATGCTCCGCATGATGGGCGGCTCACCCGACAACGGCCACGATCACACCAGGCACCTGCAACACGGGCAAGCAGGGAACGCGCACCGCGGGCACCACCAATGAAGCGTGGCTCTCCACCCGTGGGTGGAGGACCAGTTCTGCCCACAGGCCGATTTGTGAACCACCGCCGGCGTGCTGGAGTAGTTCCGTGACTGCCACCCTGCCGCGCGTCCTGCCCAGCCCAGACGGCAAACCGATCCCGCCGCCCGGCACCGCCGACATCTTCCGGGCCTTCGCCCAGGACCTGGCCGCCGGTCGGCGGCCCTGGACGACCGAGACCGCCCAGTTCATCGCCGCGCAATTCGACCAGCTTGCCACCGACTGGGACACCACCCGCGCCACCGGCCGCGACGACCCCCTGCGCGACGCCCTCACCCGCGGCGGACCACTGCCTACGGGCCCCTGCCTCGAACTCGGCTCCGGCACCGGCCTGTTCACCCCCCTGCTGAGCACCACCTTCCCGCAGGTGATCAGTGCGGACCTGTCACTGCGCATGCTGCAGCAAGCCCACGGCCGCTCACCGGCGCGCGTGCAGGCCGACGCAAGCACCCTGCCGCTGCCCGACTCCTCCGTCACCGTCATCGCCGCGATCGACATGCTGCTGTTCCCCGCAGAGACCGCCCGCGTCTTGGCGCACGACGGAGCACTGCTCTGGATCAACCAGCTCGGCAGCGACGGCCCGCTCTACCTGCCTGCGCCCGACGTCGCCTCAGCCCTGCCCGGCACCTGGCAGGCGACCGAGTCCGAAGCCGGCTGGGGTACCTGGGCCGTCCTGCGCCGCATCCGCTGACACACACCAGAGGCGCGCAGCCCCTCTCGGGCGAGGTCTGCGGCGCTCCGCCGGGCAGCTTCCCGCGCGACGTCTGGCGCTTGGTACCGGTGGACGGCTGACCTCTGGCGCCTCGGCGGGTGCGGCTTTCATCGGAGGCGCCTCGCGATCCGGATGGCTGCTTCTCTACGTCTCGTAGTAGTTTGTGGGATCGAGGACAACCTGGCCGAAGCAATGAGGGAGGTGCCAGGTGAGCGGCGGTAAGGACGACCGGGGGGAGGCCCGGCGGCGTGCACGCGGCGAGCTGGAAGCTGAGGTGTTGGCCGCCTTGTGGTCGGCCGGCGGTCCGGTGCCCGCGGCTGTGGTTCAGGAACAGGTGCCCGGCGCCGCCTATACGACGGTGCTGACGATCCTGACGCGGCTGTGCGACAAGGGCATGGTGACCCGGCAGCGGGAGGGGCGTAGCCACGTGTATGTGCCCGTGGACGACCAGGCCGGACATGTGGCGGCTGGGATGCACTCGCTGCTGGCCGAGGGCGGGGATCGTGCCGCGGTGCTGGCGCGGTTCGTGTCGGACCTGTCGCCGGAGGACGAGCAGCTGCTCGACCAACTGTTGCACGGCGACTGACCCGGGGGGTGAGGCGTGTTCTGGCCGGTGCCGATGTATCTGCCGCTGTTGGTGAGCACCGCCCTGGCGCTGGTGGCGCCCTGGGTGGGGCGTCGGGTGCCTCCACGCCTTGGTGCGTGGGCGATGGTGTGCGCGGCGTTCGTGGCTGCGGGCACATGGGTGACGGAGCTTGCGATTCTGGCTTTCACCGCGGTAGGTCAGGTGCCGCTGGTGGCGGCGCAAGGGGCCTGGTCGGTGAGAGTGCTGGCGGCGGAGGACCCGGTGAGCCGGAAGGTCGCCGCCGTGTGTGCCGCAGTGGTGCTTCTCGTAGTGGTGAGCCTGACCGTGGCGTCATGGCGCCGGGGCCGTGCGCTGGTGGATGCCTGGCGGGAGTGCCGGCACATCGCCGCGGGTGGCGACCTGGCCGTGGTCGACGATCCGACACCGGCGGCATACGCCGTGCTCGGCATGCCTGGGCGGGTGGTCGTCTCTTCCGGGATGCTGAAGCTGCTGGACGGACCGGAGCGGCGGGCCCTGCTCGCTCATGAACGGGCGCATCTACGGCATCGGCACCATCTGTTCTCTCTGGTACTGCACCTGACGGCGGTGGTGAACCCGCTGCTGCGGCCGGTGGAGCAGATCGGAGCTTATGCAGTGGAGCGGTGGGCGGATGAGGAAGCCGGCGCCGTGGTGGGGGACCGCCGGGTCGTCGCCAAGGCGATCGCCCGGGCAGCACTGGCGTCGAGCCGGATCCGGGAGACGGCATTGGCCGCCACTGGTGGACCGGTGCCCCAGCGTGTCAAGGCGTTGCTGGCTCCGCCGATGCGCTCCCCTCACGGTGTGATAGCGGTGTTCGCCGTCCTCATGGCGGCCTGCTGCGCGAGCCTGGCTGTCACAGCGCACGACACGGAGCGGCTGTTCGAGGCCGCCATGCACGCCCGGACCGCCGCCTCGCAGCTGTCTACGCGCTGACCGCTCTCCGTCGGGAACCGTCTAATGGTCCCAGGCGGCTCGGCATGAGTGCCGGCCCGACGGGGTCGTGTCCGGGGCGGTGTCTGACCTCGCTGGGCATGCCGTTGCGGAACGGCCCATGGCCGGTCCCTCCGAGGAACGGCGCGACCGCTGAGGGATGACGCCGGGTATGAGGCCGGCAGCGCGGGCCCGGTCCGGCCCTTGGTCAAGGCGGGGAAGGCTGAGGAGAGACGAACCGGGGGGGGGGGGGGGGGGGGGGGGGGGGGGGGGGGGGGGGGGGGGGGGGGGGGC